>JAEZKI010000051.1 GCA_023415525.1 Bacillota bacterium
CATAAAAGCCTATCTCAAGCCCCTTTGAGTTTCCCATCATTAATAAATTACTATATACGCTATTTATAATTTCTTTAAGGTCAAACGGCTCATTATTTAGTTTAAGAGCTCCTAATTCAATTTTGGAAATATCTAAGATATCATTTATAATGACGATCAGAGTATCTGCCGAGTCTTTGAGCATCTTAATATACTTATCCTGATTGGCATGGGTGCTGGTAGCTTGAAGAAGTTCTATTACCCCAAAGATACCATTCATAGGGGTCCTGATCTCATGACTCATGTTGGCCAAAAATTGGGATTTTGCCCTATTCGCATTTTCTGCTTCTTCTTTTAGTAATTCTAATTCTTTATACTTCTCGATTAAATCTTTATACTTTCCCATTAATTCTTGTTCAATTAATTTTTTATCTGTTATATCTTCATGTATTCCAACCATTCTTAAGGGCTTACCATTATCTGACCATTCGTTAACTTTTCCCTTTGATCTTAACCATTTATATTCACCGTTCTTGCACTTCATACGGAATTCTGCGTCATATTCTTCACCTTGAAAGTGCTTATTTATTTTATCTCTTACGTGAGACCTATCATTTGGATGAATTATACTCATAATCTCATCAAAAGTATCAAATATCTCGTCTCCGTTATAACCAAGTATGGTTCGAAAAAAATGGGAACATAGAAATTCATTAGTCTTTATATTCCAATCCCATACTCCAAGCCTTCCACCTTCAAGAGCAAGTCTCCATCTTTCCTCATATTCTTTTAATTTATTAATCAGTTCCTTCTTTTCAGAGATGTCTTTATATACCCCTACTGCTCCAGTAAATGAACTTTCACCATCATAAATTGGAGCAAATGAAATTGAAACATCCACAGTATTCCCATTTTTATGGGTCCTTATAGTTTCTAAATTCTCAACGATATTGCCTTTCTTAATTTCTTCTATATTACTTTCAAATTCGATTATCTTATCTTCAGGGATTAACATTTTAAGGCTTTTACCAACTATTTCTTCTTTTGAATACCCAAGTTCCCTTTCAGCGCCTTTACTCCAAAGGGATATTTTAAAATCCTTCGTAACCCCGACAAATGCATCTTTCAAAATATCTAATGATGTTGAGAACACCTTTGCATCTTTATATATTTTTTCTATGTTGGAAATATCTTTTATTATACTAGTAACCCTATTTTCAGGTTCTTCACTATCATATATTGCTTCTACTTCTACTGGAAACCTGGAGCCATCCTTTTTATAATGATAGGCTGTAAATTCAATTCCCCTATTTAATGCCTCATGTAGTTGTTTCTGAACATATTCTTTCGCATTCTGACCACCAATATCAAAAATACTTAAATGAACTAACTCATTCAAAGTATACCCATAAGTTTCTATTGCCTTTTTATTGCCATATAAGATCTTACCCTCTTTATCGATTATAAGTACAATATCCCTGTAATTATCAGCAAACTTCTCATAATTGGGGTATTCCTTTTCGCTTGTTAATAGTTCTTCTTCCCTATAAAATGTGCATAATAAAAAATTGTCTTTAAATCTAATACATTGAATGACATATGATTTTCCAAAGATATGTATGTTATCTTGAGCCGTTTTATAGCCTTTAGCAGACTTTAATAGAAAATTCGCTAGTAATTCATATAAATATATACTGATTTTACTAACCTTTTTATCTGATAATTTTTCGTCATTAAACTCTTTCAAAAAACAATCATTTAAGAACTTAATCTTAAAACTTCCCACCTCATCTTCAGAATTATATACGGGTTCAAATACTCCTATTATGTTATTCACATGATTTAAACAAGAAAATTCATCTAGTACAATGCCACTCACATTTATCACCTCTAATAAACTTATTGGTAATGCTTTTATTCCTTTTTCTGCATTTATTATCATTATAACATAACACCCTCTCAATTTCTTATTCTACATTCTAAGGTTATATCAGAGAGGCCTCACAGTATATATCTTCTCACAAACCCCACTGCAAGATTGACCTAGAGGAAATAATCTCATTTAATAAATATAGCTTTAAGATACCCTCTCTTACTCACCTTCATCATTGCCTAAAGTACTTGCTATTGATGAATTTAAAGGGAATACTGGAGATGAAAAATATCAATGCCTTATTACTGATCCTGAGAATAGGACAGTTATTGGTATTTTGCCTAATCGCCATAAAGTTGAACTTACTTCTTACCTCTAAAGTTTAATATTTGTAACACCTCCTTATTTATCAGTGATATGTGGCAGCCTTATCGTGAACTGGCTAGAGATATCTTTCCGTCAGCCACCTAAACATCAACGTGATCTTAATGATGCCCAAAAGCAACGACTTAACGTTAGCTCTATACCAATGGTTATACTGAGGGGATAATAATAAAATCAAGGTATTAAAACGTAATGCTTATGGGTACCGTAATATTAATCGTTTTAGAAGAGGATATTACATATATGTAATAAAATTTTGTAAAAGAATCAAACTGCTAGAACACTTCCTAAGAGTCGATGAAAATTAAATAAATTAAAGTTTATGGGTAAAGAGAGGGAATTGGGAAGGGACGCAGAGGAAAAGGGTACCTCTTCCAGACTGCTTATCTCCGCTACGCTGAAAAGCGCGCTGCTACGAAGGTAACTTTCTAATATCTAAATCTTCTTAATTAATATAGTTATTTTAATAGCCAATCTTATCTTTTTTTGATATAATACTATTATTATCTTTCCAAGGAGGATGCATATGTACGAAATGAAACGTGAATACTTTGTTGGTATTCCTTCTATTGATGAAGAGCATAGTAAACTGTTTGAAATAGCAGAAGAAATTTATCAGTTACAGCGTAATGAGTTTATTGTAGATAAATATGATAATATTTCCGCCATTCTACATAAACTAAAAGACTACACCATTATGCATTTTAATAACGAAGAAGAATATATGATGCGTATTGGATATAAAAAGTTATTTACACATAAGATTCAACACGATGAATTTAAGCAAAAATTAGATGAACTTAACTTAGATCACTTAGATGATCAGTCTGACGCTATGATTACAGAACTTTTAAAATTCTTAACGGATTGGTTAGTTCACCACATTTTAGAAATGGATAAACAAATTGGACTATAATCATAAGCTGTCATAGCTACACATTTTTTAAACCCTAGGCATAGCTTGGGGTTTTTTATATGCAAAAAATCCCACAAGCATAAGTTTGTGGGATTTGTAATACCATATTGCTGAAAGAAATTAACGTTTTGAGAATTGTGGTGCACGACGAGCTGCTTTGAGACCATATTTCTTTCTTTCTTTCATTCTTGGGTCACGTGTTAAGAATCCTGCTTTTTTAAGGGCTGGACGGAATTCACCATCAGCTTGAAGTAATGCACGGCTAATTCCGTGACGGATTGCTCCAGCTTGACCTGTTGTTCCTCCACCGTATACGTTTACAAGTACATCAAATTTGCTTAATGTATTAGTAAGAACTAATGGTTGACGAGTAATAACTTTTAAAGTCTCTAAACCAAAGTATTCTTCGATATTTCTTTTGTTGATTGTAATTTTACCATTACCTGGTACAAGGTATACACGTGCTACTGAACTTTTACGTCTACCTGTTCCGTAATATCTAACTCCTGCCATTTATATTTCCTCCTCTCGAAAATTAGAACTTTAATTCTTTAGGTTGTTGTGCTTCGTGATTGTGTTCTGCGCCAGCGTAAACACGAAGTTTTGTAAGCATTTGTCTTCCTAAGCTATTTTTTGGAAGCATACCTTTTACTGCATGCATAAGAATTCTTTCTGGATGTGTTTCTAACATTTCACGAGCTGTAGTTTCTTTCATACCACCAGCATAACCAGAGTGTTTTCTGTATACTTTTTGATCTAATTTTTTACCTGTAAATACAGCTTTTTCTGCATTGATAATAATAACGTGGTCACCGCAATCTACATGTGGTGTATAAGTTGGTTTGTTCTTTCCTCTTAATACTGCTGCTACTTGGCTTGCAAGTCTACCTACTGTTTGTCCA
>JAEZKI010000207.1 GCA_023415525.1 Bacillota bacterium
TAAAGCTACGAGAAAATGTCGTGCCACCGAATTAAGCGTGTAGTCCCTGCTTTAAGTCTGTCGTTACGTCTCTCAAATGACCGAAAATAAAACGTCGTTAGCACCTATTTTAATGTGTCGTTTAACACTATATATCATATTTTCTTTGAGACTTTTTAGTAGCAAACAACTTAATCCGTAATTATTACCAATCTCATAAACTACTATTACTTATCTGTAAATCACACATCTAATAAAATGTTAGTATATAGCATTCTTCACTTTTTTCTTTAACAATAATATATCATCTCTCTGTAGAATTATTAGTCATATTTTGTCATTCCTTACTACTTTTTTCTCAATATTTTTAAAACATCTCATAAAAAAAGACACCTATTTCTAGGCGCCTTATGAATTTAACATTTATGAAATCATTATTTGTTTATATACACTACTATACTTTATATCCGTTTTTACAATATACTCATCCTCTCCAATATACTGAGACATAATCCACTTATTAAAAAGCGAATTCTCTAACCTTAACTCATTTCTCAGTAGTTTTTCCAATGGATAAAATGACATTCTATAATTTTGTGTATCACATATAATTAGCTTTGTTTCTTCTCCGTAATTTTTTAAAAATCGTTCTACTGCACCCAATCTACCAGTGTAGCTTTCTATCTTTCCATCATTGATATATTCTGCTGCTCTATATAGCACTGGTCTCTCTTCTGGCTTATACTTATCTAAGACCATTTTCCACACCTCTAGCCACTCTACACGCTGTTTACCTTCTACACTATAGATCCAGTTAGCTAGGAAATTATGTGTTTCTTTATTAACAGCTTCTTTCGTTTTAATTGCCCTAACAAGGCAATTTGCTATCTTAATTTTTTCTTTTTTTGTCATCTTCATTTGCAGTCCCTTTACTAATTTTCCATTTTTAAAATTTATTTCCTTAAAAATTTTCATTTTAGGAATTTTGTGTGAACGTATAGCCTCTCGTGGTAGAGCTCTATTCATGCTTATTTCCTTTGATAATAGGGGGGAATAACATTTTTTATTCATTAAATATCTCCTAGCATAGAGCTCACTATTTAGTCCCTAAGCGTATAAAGCTTGGCTGATTTTCTTCATTTCTTCTAATAGATTCTCTAAATCATAGCCTATATTCTCCACTTTTTCTGCTACTAATCCTATTACATCTGTAATATCAAATGATAACTTATCACGATAATCCTTTGCCTCTTCTTCTGAATCAAATTCCATGTAAGCTATTGTTCTTCTACTTTTATCTTTAAGCTGTACATATTTATTCTCAATCAATACCTCACTAATATCCGATTTATTGATAAATCTATTATCATCAACTTTTAATAACATCTCTTTCTCTCCTTCTAATTTCTTCTTTTTCGTTATCCTTTTCTTGACTCTTGCGGTAGTTTTACCTATAGTTAAGTTCATTGAACCTTTTGACCTTCAATACTTGCGATAGTATCGGTAGTTTTCACTCAAACCTGCTTCTACTTTTAGGAAAGTATTTATATCCACACCAACCCATTTTATCTAAGCTACTTTGCTTACTTACTATCGAAACTATCGGAACCTTTGATATGACTAGGGATTACTCCTGTTCATCTATGGATTAAACTATCGTCTTTTAACCATTAACAAACTGATTAAGGCTTAAGGGAAGGCTAATGTCCTTGTAAAAAATATTCCTTCCATCACTTACCTTCTCTAACCTCTTTCGCATATCTAATCCAAAGCGTGTACGATTGTCTGCTACTTCATTGTTATCTCTACACCATTCCACATACCTGGTGTAAAGGGCTTTAGCTTGTACTTTACTTCCTTCCTTCGGAATAGTACACTCTAAAAGAAATTGCCCTAAGGTATCACTTTCCGCCTTAAATTCATGTATGGCTTCTTGAATGGCAAGTAGCTCTTGGGGTCTTTCTTCTTTTCTCCTGTGAACTGTAACCTATGGCCTTCTGAACGTATCTCATAAGCGCTTCATCTCCTAGAAAGATATCATGAATAAAACGCTCCCAAGTAGGCGCCTATACTCCTTCTCATCCTCTAATCGATACAATATCTCCTCAAAGTCTGCTTGCATTCGGTCAATCATCTCACTTACCAATCCACCTTATCCTCTTGCCACTTTATTCCGTTATAAATAAACCATTTATTGAGGTCACAGGCATAAAACATAAAGACTCCCTAAAAAGTAATGCCATAGTGATTACATTGTCCGTATCATCCAAGGTTTTAGGCGAAATATTTTTTACTTTACTTATTTTCATTAAGTCCTGCGCCAAATCATAAAGGTTCTAATCTCTTTTTTCCGATTCATTGTCAATTTTCCCATAAAAAAGGAGCATTTCTCACAATCCTAAGTATGTCAAATACTATTGAAAGGATGTTAAAAATGCTCTCTTCTAATGTTTTCCAAAATATTCTTGGTTAATCCAACTTAATCCTAAAAAATATTTCTATTACCCCTGATTCTACCTACTTTGGGGTTAAACGGAGTCCTAAACCTCATAAGTGTCC
>JAEZKI010000370.1 GCA_023415525.1 Bacillota bacterium
ATTGGCACCTTAGAGCGATTAGAAGCCTACACAGAGGACTTGGACTATGTTTTTTATGATGTACTTGGAGATGTTGTATGTGGTGGCTTTGCAATGCCTATTCGTGAAGGAAAAGCAAAAGAAATCTATATTGTGGCATCAGGTGAAATGATGGCACTGTATGCCGCTAATAACATTTCAAAAGGGATTCAAAAGTATGCCAATAAAGGAGGCGTACGTTTAGGAGGAATCATCTGTAACAGTAGAAATGTAGATAGGGAACTGGATCTCCTGAGAGCCTTTTCTAAAGAACTAGGTACACAACTTATTCATTTTGTACCTAGAGATAACGTGGTACAAAGAGCAGAGATTAGAAAGAAAACCGTTATAGAATATGATCCAACCACCCATCAAGCTGATGAATATCGGGAGTTGGCAAAACACATTGATGAAAATGATCAGTTTGTTATTCCACAACCTATGTCTCA
Organism: Bacillota bacterium; assembly: GCA_023415525.1. Lineage (GTDB taxonomy): Bacteria > Bacillota > Clostridia > Lachnospirales > Cellulosilyticaceae > Sporanaerobium. The sequence goes on from JAEZKI010000370.1 coordinate 468, forward strand.
AGAAAGACTAGAAGAAATCCTTATTGAGTATGGTTTAATGGATGGTTTGGTAGATGATTATAAAATTTAAGTTGATAAAGAAAGGGGAAAGAGATGGTCCAAGTAGGAAACTATAAATGTGATAATCATTTTGAACATTTATTTAAAAATCATCCTTGTTTAAGTAAAGAAGCCCATCATACCAGTGGAAGGATTCATCTACCTGTAAGCCCCAATTGTAATATCCAGTGTAAATTTTGCAAAAGGGGATTTAATAAATCAGATATTAGGCCAGGTGTAAGTTCGCTCCTTCTACGACCAAAAGAAACACCAGACGTTTTAGAAAAAGCACTTAACCTTTGTCCAGAACTAAAGGTGGTAGGCATTGCAGGACCTGGAGATACACTTGCTACGGATTATGCCTTAGAGACCTTTGAGATTATAAAGAAAGAACATCCAGAGCTACTAAGTTGCTTAAGTACCAATGGACTTAGATTATATGACAAAGTAGATAGGTTAAAGGAAATAGGAGTTAATTCTATTACAGTGACAGTTAATGCAATAGAGCCGGATATTCTCACACAGATTATAGACTATGTTATAGATGAAGAGGGGAATAAGTTAATAGGCGTTGAGGCAGCCAATAAGTTAATAACTGCTCAGCTGAAAGGCATTAGACGGGCAGCTGAATTAGGTATACTTGTGAAAATTAATAGTGTCCTTATTCCAGGTATTAATGATGAACATATTAAAGATATTGCAAAGGCTACTAAAGAACTTGGAGCTAGAATTTTAAATATTATTCCACTTATACCACAGTATGAACTAAGCCATATTAAAGCACCAAGCTGTAGCTTGCTTGAGAAGGTGAGAGAGGAAGCTGGAGAGTATCTCGATGTCTTTCGGCATTGTAAGCACTGCAGAGCAGATGCCTGTGGTATACCTGGCAAAGGACAAAGCTTACATAAAGAACTATATGATAAAGAAGTTGTAGAGACCTTTTCTCACGGCTAGGCCTAACAAAAAATAAGTGAAAAATAAACGAGAAGAAATAGAAAGTAAGTACTTTTTATGGAATTAAAATAAAGGTAAAGGGGTTAGCCAATGGCAAAGAAAATAAATTTAGATATCACAGAAGTGCAGAGTAGGGAACAAAGATTAGGAACAATCATAGCTTGGGATGGGACTGGGTCAGAGCTTCATAAACAATCAGCCTATGCTTTAAGAGGTTCAGGAGAAAGGAAAGGATGTAAGGAAAAAGGATGCAAATTATGTGAAATCAAAGGACCTTTTTCCCAAGGCTCTGTCTGTAGTGAACAGATGGTAGAGTGTCAAGCAGGGAATGTTAGAAATGCAGTGCTAATCCAACATTCACCTATTGGCTGTGGTGCAGGCCAAGTACCCTATAATTCTATTTACAGAAATGGCCTTGCTATGCGAAATCATGAGGTTGAAAACATTAGGATTATTAATACGAATTTACAAGAAAGTGACATGGTATTTGGTGCACTCAATAAACTTAAGCAATCTATTGAAGATGCATGGGAAAGATATAAGCCGCAAGCTATATTTATTGGTACCTCCTGTGCAACTGGAATTATTGGGGAGGACATTGAAAGTGTGGCAGTGGAAAAAGAAGAAAAGTTAGGAATCCCTGTTATTCCATTAATGTGTGAAGGCTTTAGGTCTAAACACTGGAGTACCGGGTTTGATGCTACACAGCATGGTATATTAAGACAGATTGTAAAGCGTAATCCTACCAAGCAAGAAGATTTAGTCAATGTTATTAACTTATGGGGCTCAGATGTTTTTACTCCCATGTTAGCTGAACTTAATTTAAGAGTTAATTATGTAGTGGATTTGGCATCAGTAGAGGACCTAGCCCAGCTTTCAGAAGCAGCAGCAACTGTAGGCTTTTGCTATACACTTTCTTCTTACATGGCAGCAGGACTTGAACAATCTTTTGGTGTGCCAGAAGTAAAAGCCCCCATGCCTTATGGCTTTCATGGTACGGATGAGTGGCTAAGGGAAATAGGGAGAGTGACCCATAGAGAAGCTTTAGCAGAGAAGTATATTGAAAAAGAACATAAACGAGTGGCGCCTAAAATTGCAGAACTTAAAGAAAAACTCAAAGGCATAAAAGGATATGTAGCAACTGGCTCAGCCTATGCCCATGGCCTTATCCAAGTGTTAAGAGAATTGGGAATTACAGTAGATGGCTCTTTAGCCTTCCACCATGATCCCGTTTATGATAGTGGAGATCCCAGAGAAGACTCCTTAGGGCACTTAATAGAGCACTATGGCGATGTCAAGGCTTTTAATATTAGTAATAGACAACAGTACCAACTTTATGCTTTTTTGAAGGATACACAGCCGGATTTTATGCTAATTAGGCATAATGGCCTGGCACCCCTTGCTTCTAAGTTAGGGATTCCAGCAGCGCCACTTGGAGATGAACATATTGCCATTGGCTACCAAGGTATTATTAATTTAGGGGAGACTATTCTCGAGATACTAGCCCATAAGAAATTTCATGATGATATTAAAGAACATGTAAAACTACCTTATAGAAAATGGTGGTTAGAACAAAGTGACCCCTATATACTCGCAAAGAAGCCAGAATTGATTGATGACTACTTAGATTATGTGAAGGAGGCAAAATAAGATGACGAGTATAGAAAAAGATAAGAATGGCCAAACCAACTCCATTAATCAAGTGCGCTATGGATGTACGGTAGGTGCACTTCACAGTGTAGTAGCTATTCCAGGGGCAATGCCTATCACTCATTGTGGCCCTGGGTGTGTAGATAAACAATATACAAGTATAGCTTTTTACAATGGTTTTCAAGGAGGTGGCTATGCAGGTGGTGCTGTTACACCTAGCGTCAATGCAACGGAGAATGAAGTCGTGTTTGGGGGAGAAAAGAGGTTAGAGGGACTTATTAAATCAACGTTAAAGATTATGGATGCTGATTTATACGTGGTTTTAAATGGTTGTATTGGCGAATTAGTTGGGGATGATGTAGGTGCTGTCGTTTCTAAATTTCAAAA
>JAEZKI010000029.1 GCA_023415525.1 Bacillota bacterium
CAAGTAGGTGTATTAAAACGTGTTTTTATAGTAGACATAGGTGAAGGGCCTACTGAATTTGTAAACCCTGAAATTTTAGAGGTAAGTGGTGAACAATTTGGAGAAGAAGGTTGTTTAAGTGTACCTAAAAGATATGGGTATGTCAGACGACCTAACTTTGTGAGAATGCGTGCTCAAGACCGTTATGGGAACTTCTTTGAAATAGAAGGAGAAGAATATATGGCGAGAGCTATGTTGCATGAAAATGACCACTTGGAAGGGACGCTTTTCATTGATAAAGTTGAAGGAGAAATAGTAGAAATAACAGATAATGATTAATAGGAGGCTAGCATGCGCGTTGTATTTATGGGAACACCTGATTTTGCAGTTCCAACCCTACAAATGTTAATAGAAGAAGGACACACAATCTGTGCGGTAGTGACACAACCTGATAAGCCTAAAGGGAGAGGGAAAAAGGAGACAATGCCACCTGTAAAGGAACTGGCTCTTCATTACAACTTACCTATTTTGCAACCACAGCGTATCCGAGGAGATAAAGATTTTGAAACCCACATACAATCTTTAAATCCGGATATTATAGTAGTAGTAGCATTTGGACAGATTCTTCCAGAGAGCATACTCCATATTCCTAAATATGGTTGTATCAATATTCATGGTTCCTTGCTTCCTAAATATAGGGGAGCTGCACCTATTCAATGGTCCATTATTAATGGTGAAAAGGTAACAGGTGTTACTATTATGTATATGGATAAAGGAATGGATACGGGAGACATGCTTCTCAAAAGAGAGTTGCTTATTACCCCAGAAGACACCTATGAAACCCTTCATAACAAAATGAAAGAGTTAGGGCCACAGGCTCTCTTAGAAGCAATGCCCCTTATTTTAGCAGGAGGTCCTTCAAGAGAGAAACAAGAGGAAGCAGCAAGCACCTACGCACCTATGATTCAAAAAAGTTTAGGTGCCATAGATTGGAGTAAGCCATCTACCACATTAGATTGTCTGATCAGAGGACTTAATCCATGGCCTGTTTGTTACACCTCATATAAGGGTGAAACGATGAAGATATGGCAGGCTAAAGTTCTTGAGGACACCAACATTAAAGAACCTGGCACCATTTTGAGTGTTGATAAAAATGGGATACAAGTACAAACAGGTAGAGGAAGTTTACTTATTCAAGAAATTCAAATGCCAAATAAAAGGCGTATGCCCGTATCAGAGTACATCAAGGGAAATATGATTTCTGAAGGGGAAATACTTGCCACCTATGAATAAAGGAGTGATACGATGGGCTTTTATCCTTATGGGTTTTATGGTCTGAATGGAACCCAGCTTATTTTGATTATTGCGATTATGGTTATTCCTCTTTATGCCAGTTTGAAGGTACAAAATACTTTTAATCATTATTCCAAGATTAGAAGTTTATCAGGTTATACAGGGGAAGAAGCAGCAAGACGTATTTTAAACATCAATAATATTAATATTCCTATTCAACAAATAGGAGGCTCCATGACGGATTTTTATGATCCTGTTCGCAAACAGCTTTCTCTATCCCAGACAGTGTATGGTTCCCAATCTATTGCTGCCCTTGGGGTAGCAGCGCATGAAGTAGGCCATGCTATTCAAGATTCAAAGGACTATGCTTTTTTACGTATGCGTCATGCGATTTATCCAGTGACAAGCTTTGCAAGTCGTTTATCGATGCCACTTATTATTCTAGGGCTTATTACGAGTTTAAGCGGATTAACAGGTATAGGGATTATCTTATTTGCCTTTACAACTCTTTTTGCACTGATTACTTTGCCTGTAGAGTTTAATGCCTCTAAGCGTGCTTTAGTTGCACTAGAATCCAGTGGGATCTTAAGTGATCAAGAATTAAAAGGGGCAAAGAAGGTCCTTACAGCTGCAGCCTTAACTTATGTAGCAGCTGCAATGGTTTCTATCTTATCCCTTATTAGGCTTCTATTAATGACAAGAAGAGATGACTAAAAGACGCTTTTTAGCGTCTTTTGTGCTGTTGTAAGAAGTTTTGTTTTCTAACATATTTTATATAAAAAGCAGTATAAGAGAGGAAAGAAAAGAATGAAAAATGCAAGAGAACAAATCGTAGATTTGCTCCTTTTACTAGAAAAAGAAAAGGGCTATGCCCAACTCGTACTCAAAGAAGAATTAAGACAAGTTGAACCTAAAGATAAAGGTTTTGTGACAGAAGTTGTTTATGGCACTTTAAAATATCGTCTGAGACTGGATTATATTCTCAATCAATTTTCTAAAGTCCCTGTCCATAAGATGAAGCCATTTATGAGACAGCTTTTACGTATGAGTGTTTATCAGTTAATGAGTCTCGATAAGGTACCCGCCTCAGCAGTCATTAATGAGGCAGTGAAACTAGCTAAAAAACGTGGGTTTGTGACTTTGTCAGGTTTCGTGAATGGAGTGCTTCGAACAGTAGAGCGTCAAAAGGGAGAGGTTCATTATCCAGATTATAAAAAGACACCTACTACTTATCTCAGCGTGTATTATTCTTTTCCAGAATGGATCATTAAAGAGTGGCTAAATAGTTTTTCCTTTGAAGAAGTTAAAGAGCTCTGTGAGGCAATGAATGAACGGGCTAAGGTAGCCATTCGTATTAACACATTATGTGCTACAAAAGAAGAAGTGAGACAAGAGTTAGAGTTATTAGGCTGCAAGACGGAACCAGGTGTCTTTTTAGAAGAAGCCCTTTATCTTAAAAAAAGTGAAGAAATTCAAACTTTACGTTCCTATCAAGAGGGCAAATGGACCGTTCAAGATGAAAGTGCTATGCTGGTAGCACATGTTGTAAATCCACAACCAGGAGAGTGTATCTTGGATATGTGTAGTGCACCTGGGGGAAAGTCTTTACATTTAGCAGCCTTGATGGAGAATAGAGGAGAAATTATAAGTGGAGATATCTATCCTCACAAAATAGAGCTGATCAAGCAGAATGCCCTAAGGATGCAGGCTAACATTGTAAAGCCTATCTTACAAGATGGTACGCTTTTAGAAGAGGAGTTTATGGGATACTTTGACCGTGTCCTTTTAGATGCACCCTGTTC
>JAEZKI010000496.1 GCA_023415525.1 Bacillota bacterium
CTGGAATAGAAAAAGATGGTTTCTATACCACTATGACTTCTTATACCAAAGGAACTCCCCTTCATCATGGTGGCACCTCCACTGACCTAAGAGGAGATAAAGGTCCATTTGGAATGCCTCCAACAGAGGGAATGCCTCCTAGTTTTCCTCAAGATGGGACATTCCCACAAAATCGCCCATTTCCTCAAAGACCCAACACTGACGGCTCCACTAACCTACCTCCTGAACCTCCTACAGGCATGCCAGGCATAGAACACCCTATGCCTCCAGAAGGGCAAAATAGAGGGAATGGAGGCGGCTTCCCTGGTGGTCCTCGTGGCATGCAAAACTCAAGTGAAACAGAAACCTATGATTTTGTTTTAAGTACATCTAACAAGAGCTTTACTAATGTTTCAAATACTACTGTTTCTACAGCTACACCTACTTCTCCAACGACTAATACTACTGGTAATAAACCAGCTTCCAATAGGTCAGAAGCTTTCTCTGATGTCAAAAAAGATAGCGAGTATGCCCAAGCTATAGCCTTTTGCAAAAAAACAGGATTAATGACAGGTACAACAGCTAGCACCTTCTCCCCTGACGAAACCATGACACGTGAAATGTTTGCAACTATTTTATATCGCTTAGCCAACTCGCCCCAGGTGAGTACTCACTCCTCTTTTGAAGATGTAGAAAAGAGTTCAGCCTACTACTACCCAGCTATTTCATGGGCGAGTCAAGAAGGTATCACTAGTGGAATAAGCGCCACACGTTTTGGTGTAGGGCAAGCCATTACGCTTAAAGATGCGGCAACTCTATTAGAGAACTATAAGAAAGGTGGAGACCTTTCTCAATACCTCAACGCTTCTACACCTTCTGCCCCTGCAACACGTGGACAGATTGCTGCCCTTCTTATGAGCTATTGTGCTCAATAAAACAACTGGTTTTTCTTCCATAAAGTTATCCAAGCAAAAACGTCTTGCCTTTTAAATGAGCAAGACGTTTTTGCTTTATTTTTAATAGAGATCGCAGTTATGGCTATGCAAAGCCTCTAACACTTCATCCATTCGCTTACGGGCTTCTCCTCCAGTGGTGGCTCCCTTGATATAATTTAATAAATGGATCTTTTGGGCTTTATCTAAGCTACCAAAATAGCTGAGGGCTTCTGCATCTTCTCCAAGAGACATGGCTAAGCCACTTGGTAGTTCTTCATACTTTTCTGAACTTGTCACCCTTGTCATCCTTTCTGACGTGAATTACTTCTATAAAGGAAGTTCTATGGGTTAGTTTAACCTTATCTCTTACTTTTATACTTTATCTCTTTCCTCTTATCTTCTATATTTCTTTAGTTCTTGTGCCGTCTCCACTACTTCTTTTACAGTCTGAACTGCCTCGGAGACCCTAGCACTATTTTCCTGCGAAATATTTCTTACTTGTTCGCTGCCTGCTGCTACTTCTTCGCTTACAGAAGATAACTGGGTAATCGCATCTACTATTGTATTATTGGATGTTATGAGCTCTTTGGCTGTTCCTTCAATTTCTTCTATACTCAAAGCAAGCCTTTTAATTTGTTCACTAATCGCTAAGAAATCTCTTTCTACATCCTTTACCTTACTAGCTTGTAAATCAGCTTCCTTAACGGCTTGATCAATTGTTTCCGTTGCATAGTGTGTTCCTTCGTTTAAATGCTCCATCAAACTGCTAATCTCCTTGGTAGACTCCTTTGTTTGATCGGCTAGCTTTCTAATTTCTTCTGCCACAACGGCAAAGCCCCTCCCTGCATCCCCAGCTCGCGCTGCTTCTATAGATGCATTTAAGGCCAACAAGTTGATCTGTGCTGAAATTTGCATAATAGTCTCTGTGGCTTTTTCCATCTGTATGGCCTCCTTACGAAGTTCATTCATGGCTGTTACCACTTCTTCATTTTCCTTTTTCGACTCTTCAGCTCGCATTCTTACTTCATTCACACTACACTGCCCTTGCCCAATAGACCCATTTACCTTTTCTACAACCTGTACAACCTCTTTGATTTGATCGATATTTTTCAGGATAATGGACTGGATAGATTGGGTCATAATATTTTGTCTCTCAGTAGCCTCACAGGTGGCTTGATTGCCACTTGCTACCTCTGCAATAGACTTTGCAATAGTCTCGGAGCCTGAGCCTAGAACTTCAAGTTGCTGCCCTATTTTCTCAGTATCTTTTTGAACAACTCCAGCAATTTTTATAACGGCTTCTAAGACCTCCTCCTGCTCTTTGTACTGATCATCAATTAAACCAAATACATCATGGTTAAATTTCTTCTCTAACTTAGCAATGGCATCCACACCTGCAAAAAAGGTTACACACAAGCAGATAGTAAATAGATAACTAATAAAGTCATCTTTTCCTAATGCTACCTTTAGCATATCAAAACATTTAGTAACTATTCCAAAAAGGGTAACCCCTAAAGCTGTTCCTACTGCATAACCTTTTTTTTTCATACAAGGTCATGCACATAATAGGCATATAGACAATATAAGGAATAAAAAGATTGGCAGAAAATATATCACACCAAACAAATGAAATAAGAAAACTTGCCATTATGAATAGCCTTACTTTTTCATAGGCTATTTGTCTAGAATGACTCATACCAAGCTGCAGAGCAATACTAAGTATACAAAAAACCAAAAAAGCATAAGCCGGCACCCAAGAAGTTGTAAGGGCTTTCCCTCTTGCAAAGAATACTGCCGCTACTTGTATAATCATACACACACTACTACATTTGGCAATAAACTTATTGATTTCATACATACGTTCCCTTTTGTCTGCAAATTTTCTCTCCATGTAACTTCACCCCTTAAATTTTTTGTCGATATTTATCTAAATATATAATATATTGTCTAAAATAATAAATCAAGGTATAAAAAAAGTACCTATGACTAGGTACTTTTTATCATCTCTTTTATCACTAGGTACTTACTCGACTTCTCCTGGATAAACAACGCCCCACTCTTTGCGAAGAGTATCCATGATTTGCATAACCCGTAAGGTTTCTTCATGAGGCATTTCCTCACATTCTATCTTCCCTGCCTTCATAGCTTCAATAGCTACTCTTACTTGATATTCATAGCCAGTTATTTTTTTGGGAAGTTCTACTTTTTGAATACATTCATGCTGTTTATTAAAAACAAAAATGCCTTCGCAATTATTAATGTTCTCTATCTTAATATAGCCTTGATCCCCATAAATAATCCCTTGTCGATCAGAAGCTGCTAAGGTGGTACTATTTAAAACAGCCATTTCACCTGTTTTATAAGTAAAAGTGATGCTATTTTGTAAATCCACCCCCGTATCGGATAACACAGCCGTAGAAGTCATTTTCTCAATGTCTGTACCAAAAACCATGAGGGCAAAATTAATAGGATAAATACCAATGTCAAGGAGAGCCCCTCCTGCTAATTCTGGTCTTATAATACGCTCCTTCTGGGCAATGCTATAGCCTAAATTAGCTGTCAGCATAGCTGGTTTACCAATAATGCCACTGGCTAATACTTCATCCAAAAGCTTTCTAGCTGGCATATATCTGGTCCAAATAGCTTCTGTAATGAAAACATTTTTCTCCTTGGCAAGAGCCAGTACTTCTTCTGCTTCTTTGGTATTACGTGTAAAAGCCTTTTCACAAAGGACAGCCTTTCCGTGATGAATACAAAGCTTAGCGTGTTCATAATGATGTGAATGCGGTGTGGCAATATAAATAAGCTCCACTTCTTCATCTTTTACTAGCTCCTCATAGGAACCATAGGCTTTCTCAAAGTGATAAGTTTTTGCAAAAGCCTGTGCACGTTCTAAGTCTCTGGCCCCTACAGCATAACATGTTACCCCTTCCATCTCATTTAATGTGGCTGCCATAGTACCTGCTATATTTCCTGCTCCTAAAATACCAATCTTCATACTTAATCTCCTCCCTATAACCTATTTTCTTTTCACCTACTTATAAGCTAATCTCTACCCTCATTATATCGGGCTTACTCCCTAAAAGAAAGAGTTTACTTAAAATGTCTTGCTCTCTTTTTAAAATCGCAAGACCTCTTACTTTTTGACAAAAAGATTTTAGTCCATTTTTCAGCCAAACAGTAATTTTACATAAACAATAGTAAGCTTATGGCCATAACAATCATCCCCAAAATTAAACCATAAATAGAAAGATGATGTTCTCCGTATTCCCTGGCAGCAGGAAGCAATTCGTCTAAAGAAATAAAGACCATAATACCTGCCACTC
>JAEZKI010000540.1 GCA_023415525.1 Bacillota bacterium
ACGATATCTACTACTTTACCATAAATACCAGATTGTAATAAAACTTGATCACCTACTTTAATAGAATCTTGCATTTGAGCAACTTCTTTTTCTTTTTTCTTTTGAGGTCTAATGATTAAGAACCACATAATCCCAAAGAATACTACCATGTAACCTACTGTAATTAATAAACCTGCTCCACCTGTTCCTGCGAACCCTAATACTGTACTAGCCATTTTTCATTCCTCCATTTTAATTATTTTTATATCCTTCTAAACGCATTTTTTTATAAGCTGCAAAGCTTCCTTCATCTAATGCATTGCGGATTTCTAACATTAAGTTGTTAAAATAGTGTAAGTTATGCATCACACATAACCTCATACCAAGCATCTCTTTAGCTTTTAATAAATGTCTAATATAAGCTCTACTGTATCTTTGACAGGTTGGACACTGACATTCCTCTGAAAGAGGTCTCATATCTTTTTCATACTTTTGATTAAAGAGATTCATCTTCCCATGATTTGTATAAACATGACCATGACGTCCATTTCGGGCTGGAAGAACACAATCAAAGAAATCAATACCTCGGTCTACAGCTTCTAAAATATTTTCAGGTGTCCCTACACCCATTAGATAGGTAGGTTTATTTTGTGGTAAATAAGGTACAACGGCTTCTAAAATACGATACATATCTTCATGGGATTCACCTACTGCTAGTCCGCCTACTGCATAACCTGGTAAGTCGAACTCACGAATGACTTTTGCATGCTCGATACGAATATCCTCAAAGATCCCTCCTTGGTTGATACCAAAAAGCATTTGTTGTTTATTAATGGTCTCTTCTAAGTTATTTAATCGATTCATTTCTTTTTGACAGCGAGTAAGCCACCTTGTTGTACGTTCAACAGAAGGAAGAATATACTCTCTTTCAGCTAAAGCTGGCGGACATTCATCAAAGGCCATTGCTATAGTTGAAGCAATATTGGATTGGATCTGCATACTCTCTTCTGGTCCCATAAAGATTTTTCTACCATCTATATGTGAAGAAAAATAAACGCCCTCTTCTTTAATCTTACGCATAGCTGCTAAAGAAAAGACCTGAAATCCACCTGAATCTGTCAAAATAGGTTTGTTACACACCATAAACTTATGGAGTCCACCCACTTCTTTAATAAGGTTATCTCCTGGGCGAACATGGAGATGATAGGTGTTGGCTAAAACCACCTGGGTATCTATTCTCTCTAAATCCTCTGTAGATAAAGCCCCTTTAATAGCTGCTACTGTAGCGACATTCATAAATACTGGGGTCTCAATCGTACCATGTGGGGTATGAAAGCGCCCTCTTTTTGCACGGCCCTCTACTTTAAGCAATTCATACATGTGTTGTCTCCAATCTTTTTCATACTCTCATACAGTTTACAAGAAAACCTTGGCTTTTTCAATAATTCATACGATTATTTTAAGCTTTTTTACATCTTATTACTCCTAAGTTATTGAAGAGTGTGGTTATGTCTGATAAAATTATCTTTATTTGTTAATTCACACAAAGGAGTGTTTCTTATGTCCGGTTCGTTATTTGGTAAAAATTTTCGTCTATCTACATTTGGGGAGTCCCATGGTCCTGCTCTAGGTGCCATTATTGACGGCTGTCCATCTAATATACCCCTTTCATTAGAAGATATTATGAAGAATATGAATCGTAGAAAGCCTGGAAATCCTAAGGTTGCTACCGCTCGCCAAGAAACGGATCAAGTAGAAATACTCTCTGGTATCTTTGAAGGCAAAACCACAGGAACACCTATTGCTCTACTTATTAGAAATATGGACCAAAAATCCCATGATTATTCCAACATTCAAAACATCTATCGTCCATCTCATGCTGATTATACCTTTGATCAGAAATATGGCTTTAGAGATTATCGTGGAGGTGGTCGCTCATCAGGCCGAGAAACAGTTGCCCGTGTAGCTGGTGGCGCTATTGCCCTAGCCTTTCTTCATGAACTAGGTATAAAAGTAACGGCTTATACCCGTTCTATTGGGCCTGTTATGGTACCTGAAGCAGAAATAGACTATTCTCAGATTCTCCTTAATCCTGTTAACATGCCCCATGCCAAAAAGGCTGAAGAAGCTTTAGACTATATTGCCAAAGCAAGAAGCCTAAAAGACTCTGTAGGTGGGACTATTGAATGTGTTGTAGACGGCTTAAAGCCTGGTATGGGAGAACCTGTATTTGACAAACTGGATGCCCTTTTAGCCTATGCTATTATGGGCATTGGTGGTGTGAAGGCTTTTGAAGTTGGAGCAGGTATAGAAGCTGCTAAACTTTTAGGTTCACAGTACAATGATTCTTTCTATATGGAAGACGGTAGCGTTCATAAGAAGACTAATCACTCAGGTGGGGTATTAGGTGGTATTTCTGATGGTAGCCCCCTTTGTATTCGCGCTCATTTTAAACCCACTCCTTCTATTAGCCAAAAGCAAGAGACCATTACTACCTCTTTTGAAAATACAACCCTAGAAATCCAAGGGCGTCATGATCCTGTGATTGTTCCTCGTGCTGTTGTTGTCGTTGAATCCATGGTGGCTCTCACCTTAGCTGATTTGCTAATGAGTCAACTGACCTCTAATATAGATACCATTAAAAAACTTTATCTCTAAATAAATAGTTGCTTTTATGAAAAGGACAGTCCCTGGCTCATGGTTATGTGTCAGTACTGTCCTCTCTTTTTTATAAATGCTTTACTCCCTATTTTATCTTTTTAATATGAAACATTTCATGGGCTTCTATAATGCGTATTTGAAAAGCCTTTCGAATGCCTTCCATACTCCTTAACTGATTAATAAATCGCAAGCTTTGAGTATCCACTAATCGTTCTATCAGTGGAAATATATCTTCCTTTTGGTCCTTGGTCAATGTGCTTCTTAGGCAAAATGTATTAATCGTTTTAAGGGTTTCTAACACCTGTATGTCACTTATACGACTCCTATCTGCCATAACAAAGGTATATTCTTTTGTACGTTTGTTCTCTGGATAAGTTTCTTTAAAGAAATTCAAAAAATGATTCTCATCTTTTTCTTTGACTTGATTAAACTTGCCTAATTTATTTTGAAGTTCCTTTTTAAGATACACAAGGGTATTGGCTTTTACCCTAGGACTCATTTTCATAATATAATCATTAATAAAATCATAACTTTGCTGGATTTGTTCTTCTTCTAATTCCTGTTTAGAAAGCTCTTTTACCTTATCTATATACTCTAAAATACTTTTTTTAGTTACTAAAGGCTGTCCATAGGCTTTTTGCCAAATAGCCTCAGCACCTAAACCTTTAAAATCCACTTCATTCCCACCTATTTGTTCCTTCATCATTTGTCCCTTGCCTTTTCTTTTTAATGATATGCTCTATGCTTTTTTATTTTAACTGATTTATAAGTGACCGTCTAGGCATATAAGACCTTATCTATCTCTTTGATTTTATTTTTACTGGGTATTATAAGGTAGACTCCAATCCTTTGTTTTTGAATACCTGTCTTATTTTGTAGAAAAATAGACATTTTCCTTATTTTTTGTCACATTAGGTATTTTTATATATATCATTACATGATAAAATAAATTAATACTATTAAGGAGGCATCATCATGCGTTTCAAAAATTACACTTTAAAATTACCGAAAACTACCTCTACTTTTCATTTATTCAAAAAGCCCTTATTCAACTCGCAGAAAAAGTTTTTTCCAATTAAGTATCAGCTCATTATCACTTGTATACTCTTTGCCATTATCCCCTTACTTATTATCAACACTTTATCTTCTTCTATATCTAAGAAGACCTTAAGAGAAACAAGTCAACATCTTACGGAACAAATGCTTAATCAAGCGAGTCTTAATATTACAACTCATACGTCTCAGTTAGAAAAAACCTTTACCCGATTCATCGTTACAGACCTATTGCAAAGTGATCTTTTTTCTCAATATTTTTCTTCAGATACACTGACAAAAGCTCGCGCCAATAATGATATACGCAAGCAAATGATTTATCTCGAAAGCCTAGACCCTAGCATTCAAAGTGTTACCATTGTTCCTGATAATGAACAAATCATTGGTCAAAGTACTTCTCTTTCTGAAGAAGACTTCTCCTTTATTCGTGAATTAAAGATAGGTGAGTCTGCTGTTTGGAAAAAGGGATTAGGCCAATCCCCTGATACCTTATTTTTCCTTCGTGGCATTAACTTTGAAAAGGCTAAATGTACTCTTGTGGCTGAGATTAATATAAAGCCTATTGATGAAATACTTAATAGCATTCAACTGTTAGACAACTCTACTCTCATGCTTGTAGACTCTGAGAAAAATTTTATTTTTGATAGTCACCCTGAAGCAACGCCTATTATTGAAGATTTATGGGGAACTATTATTAATACCTCTGAACTTACTTCTGTTACAGCTAACAATGTATTAACCACTTTTACTACACTTGATAATTCATGGAAGTTAATTTCACAAGTTCCTGTTTCTTCCTTGACGCAGCGTTTATCTGCTGCTAGCAAAATGCTTTGGCTATCTGTGTTACTTCTAGCGCTGTTAGCCACTTTAGTAGGTGCTAGCATTGCTAGGAGCTTCTCAAAACCTATTGTAGGGCTAATGCAACTGATGAAAAAAGCAGAAGCTGGCGACTTAACGGTGTCTTCTCAGGTGACAGGCAATAATGAAGTGACTCAACTTTGTAATAGCTTTAACTATATGATCGCCAATATCTGCAGTTTGTTAAAACAAACCCAAGCAGTCATTGCTCATACTCTAGAAGATAGTAAGCAGCTCACTGCCTCTACCCAATACTCAGTAGAAGCTTTTGAACAGTTGGCTGCTTCTGTAGATGAAATTTCCAAAGGGACCGTTTCTCAAGCTGAAAATGCCAACTCTGGTTCTGTTGCCATGGCTAACTTAGCAGAAAATATTCAAGAAGTTCTCAAGAAAAGTCACCAAATGTGTGAAAAGAGTCAAGGAGCTAAAGTCCTTATCCAAAAAGCTACACAAAGTATGACAACCCTTGACCAAACCACTTCTTCTGCAACTCAAATTGCTACTTCTATTGGTACCAGTATTTTAGAGCTTAGTCACCTTAATAAGGGTATTGAAGGTATGATGCAATTAGTAGATGGCATTAGTGAACAAACAAACCTCCTTGCCCTTAATGCCAGTATTGAAGCTGCCCGTGCGGGAGAAGCTGGACGTGGTTTTTCTGTAGTAGCTCAACAAGTCCGTACCCTCTCTGAACAATCTAAAGACTCTACGGTGAAGGTACGTCAAACCCTCAATGAAATCGAACAGAAAAATATAAGTACGACTCAGCTTATTGCCTCTTCTCATACCATTTTTTCTAATCAAGAATCAGCTGTGCAGGATGTCTCTCTTGTCTTTACTAGTATTATTGATGCCTTGAAAACAATGGATATGGCTTTAGAAGAAGTGACTCAACAACTTGATGCCATGGAAAAGCTTAAAGAAAATACATTAATGCAAATAACGAGTATTGCCTCCATTACAGAAGAGTCTGCTGCTTCCACACAAGAAGTGAGCGCCTTAAGTGAAGAACAAAAAAATGTTATTGAACAACTTTCTTCCCTCTCTTCTAACTTAACGACTAGCATGACAAGCCTTAATGAATCCATTCAAGCCTTTAGACTTAAGTAATGCCCCCTTTTATTCTTTAAAAAGAATTTTATACCTAAAAGAACACCACATCCTCTAAAGGGATCATGTGGTGTTCTTTTTAACTTCATGAAGTTTATATTTAGTTTATAAGGGAATACTTTTATTAGTTCTTAGTGTAAGCTACTATTTTAAAAAGAAATTCCTAGGCAACATTCTATTAATTCCGTTAGATTCTTTTCAAACACTATATCCTTTTCATGATGACGTTTTTTAGGACCCTTTAGATGTCCTCCTTGGCGCCTTGCTTCCTTTGCTAAATGCCTTGTCCATAGCAGTTGCTCAATATTATCATCTGTGTAAAGCATACCATTTTGATGAATAGGATATCCTTTTTTTGAAAGGACCATAGCCGCTAAACCATAATCTTGTGTGAGAACAATATCCCCTGGCTTTACTTTATTAATAAGCACAAAATCTACAGCATCTGCTCCTTTTGAAACAATAATGGTTTCGGCTCCTTCTCTTTCTATACGATGAGAGGTATCACATAAAATATACACCTCTATATTAAACCGCTTGGCAATTTGTAATGTTAATTCTACTACAGGACAACCATCTGCATCAATTAATATCTTCATCCTCTTCATCCATCCTCCCCAGTAGTCTTTATGTATACATAAATTATACCAAATACTTCCTAAAAGTACTACTTCTTCTTTTTTATTTCATCATCTTCTAGCATACCTTTTGTAAGTCATTCTGTTACTACTGCTTCTGACTAATCTTATCTTTGAAAGGATAACTTTATGGGCCCTATTCCAACCTTTTTCTTAAAACATAAAATCTATAGCATTTTTATAATCCTTTTTATCTTATATCTCCTCATAACTTGGGGAATACGTAGAGAAAGCTACTATGTTCCTTATATACCTAAGCAAGACCTTACCTCTCTTTTCACAAAAACGACTTTTGATGCAGCCGATTACACCCTTATTTATGCGCAAACAGGATTAGCTGCTCCCCTGGTAGAAGAATTAAAAAAGCAACCTGATTTTCCGGAGAGGCTTCTTAATTTTCAAAAAAACTTTTTAAAAAAAGTAACTTTGGCTACACGCCCTCTCAACCTTGTAACAAGAGAGGATTATCTCCCTACTCAAGAAGGACTCGCAATCCCTCATTTTGATCTGGCACCCTACCAAAAGGGGGATATTTTTCTCACTAAATCTACTTATACTTTAGGTTGGCGTCATGGGCACTGTGGCATTGTTGTGGATGAAAAACGTGGAAAGACGCTCGAAGCCTTCTGTCCTGGAACTATCAGTTCTGAGAATGATGCCAGTAGGTGGCGCTATTATCCTACTTTTAAGCTCTTACGTGTCAAAGGTATCAACCCCTCTGAACAGCAACTTGTGGCCAACTATGCCCTTAGCCACCTTAATGGATTGCCTTATAGTATTTTTGCCAATAAGAAACTAAGCCAGCAGTTTACCCACACTCAATGCTCCCTTCTTATCTGGCAAGCCTTTTATTATAGCTTGGGACTTGACTTAGATACTAATAAGGGCTATTTTGTTACTCCTCAAAATATCGCAAGTAGTCCCTATCTTGAAACACTGCAAATCATGGGCTTTAACCCTCAAAAGGACTGGTAACATGAAATCCAAAGTTTTATTTAAAGTATTTTTAGCCTTTTTCTTAATATATGGTGGTGCTCTTTTCTTTTTGAGTGGACCTCCTCTTTCCACACCCTTAGTTTCTACCCTTAGGCCCCATGAATTAAGAGAGCTTACCCTTATTTATAGCGACATTGCCTTAGAAAGGACTTGTGCCTTTCAATTAAAAAATGACAAACTTACTTCGACCTCCACCACCTATAAAAGCTATGGGGAAGGCTTTTTATCTTCAGCTTTGCATGATACTTATCTTAAAAAGGTCAATAACTATCGTAAAGCCCATGGCCTTTCTTCCTTTACGAATTTTTATAATTATTACGAGGACCCTGAAAGGGTTATTCTCTGCTTTACAGGTGGTTTAGAAAACATTTATGTCCTTCATAAACAATCTCAAAAACTTGCTCCTCTTCATTATAAGCCACAGCAAAACTTGGGCCCTATGTATGTTTCTCATATCCAGCCTTATGAGAAAAACTATCTCTTGATGGGTGGGGAAGTCAATGCTTATGCTTCCATGCTCTATGAAGTAGACCAAGAATCCTTAGAAGTGCTAAACTGCTCCCATTTTGAAACTTCTACTCGTGCCATTAATCACCAAAATTATACATTAACGGCTGATGGTCGTGGCTTTTATGTAGAAGAAGAAGGGCTCTTATGCTTTGATTCAAAAACAAAAAAGCTTTCTCACCTTTCTCTTGCTTTTAGTCCCCAATTTGTTTTCCATACTTCTTCCACTACTCTAGCTCTTTCTCTTAATCGGGAACAGCTAAATTATAGTCTTTTAGATAAAGGAGGTTCTATTTCTACACCTAAGAGCTTACCTCTTCCCAATTCTCATGTTGAACTTATACGTGGGGTTCTTAAGGGACACAATCTTTATATCCTTTACTATGATAGCCATCATCCGCTTTATAAAAATTACCTCTGTATCTACAACCTCTCCACCAAGAAACTTACTTACTGTCTTGCCCTAGAAGCCTATAAAAACTTAGCTCTTTTGGATATGACTTTATCCTAAAGAGCTAAGTTTTTGTCTATTTTAAGGTTATAAATCTCTAAAAGTAATACGCGCTATAAAATACTGAACTGTCCCATCTTCATTGGTAGCCCAAACAAGTGTATCTCCTTGTTCATTATAGCCTCTTCTCATCCATACTTTGGTGCCATAAGTAATACCCGTTGTATAGTTAATTTGAAGCGTCGCTATTTCTTTTGTTTCAAAAGTTTCTAGAGGAAGCATATCTACTGTCCATCTTACGTGCTGAGCGTTATTCATATGCTGATTAACATCCATTTCTGAGTAGCGTACCTTACGGATTTCCTCTGCCTCAACCTGAGTGGGTACACTTAGTTTTTCTAAAACTTCACCCTCATAAGGAAAGTCCAAGATATTCAAAGGTGCCTCCGCTCCCCTAATCTTAACCGGACGATTAGTAGTAGCATCCATCAAAATATAATCACCAATAATGTGGCCTATTTTATCACCTTTTTCATTGGTTAAGTCAAAAAGTCTTACGGCAAAAAGCTTATTATAGCCACCTGGATAGGTCTCAATACTTACATGCTCTTGCCATTTGGGATAGGTCGCCATAATAAATTTTACTCTTGAAATAACCCAATAGTAAGGTGACTTATCTTCACTTTTATAGTAGCTAAAATTTAACTTAATGGCATGATTAGCTGCTACTTGTTGCATATAGTAGACAATCCCATTAAGGGTAAGTTTTTCTTTGAAATCAATTTCACCAAATTCTACACGATGTTCTTCTTTTAAATGCAACCTCATTTTATCTCCCCATTCTTTTGTAATACCTTTTTTTCTCCTTGTAGGTTCCTTACTTTATTTTTTATTCTAAGATAAAGTAAAAGTTAGTCATGAATAAACATGGCATCACCAAAGCTAAAAAAGCGATACTGAGCTTTAACCGCTTCATTATAGGCCTGCAAAACATGCTCTTTCCCTGCTAGAGCACTTACAAGCATAATAAGGGTTGATTCTGGCAAATGAAAGTTGGTAATAAGCCCATCTATACATTTAAAGGAATACCCTGGGTAAATAAAAATATTTGTCCAGCCACTTCCTGCCTTAATGTTTCCATTTTCATCTGCATTAGACTCTAAAGTCCTTGTACTGGTTGTCCCTACAGAGATAATACGTCCACCTTTTTGCTTAATGGAATTAATGAGCTTGGCATCCTCTTCTGTAATACTATAGTATTCTGAGTGCATTTCATGGTTTAATACATCATCTACCTTAACGGGTCTAAAGGTTCCTAAGCCTACATGCAAGGTCACATAGGCAATTTTGACACCCTTTTCCTTTATTTTTTCCAGAAGCTCTTGGGTAAAATGAAGGCCTGCTGTAGGAGCAGCAGCACTACCTTCATATTTGGCATAAACCGTTTGATAACGGTCTTTATCCTCTAATTTTTCATGAATATAAGGAGGGAGCGGCATCTCACCTAATTGATCCAGTACCTCTTCAAAAATCCCTTCATAGTTAAATTCTACAATGCGATTACCATCTTCTATAATCTCTTTAACCGTAGCTGTTAGAAGGCCTTCTCCAAATTCAATTTCTTCTCCAACTCGGGCTTTACGTCCTGGTTTAACGAGAACCTCCCATGTTTTTTCTGTTTTCCGTGTCAGTAATAAAAGCTCTACCTTTCCACCTGACCCTTTACGGGAACCAAAAAGGCGGGCTGGAATAACCTTGGTATTATTTAAGACCAAGCAATCCCCTTCCTTTAAATAATCCACAATATCATAAAAATGCTTATGCTCCATTTCCCCCGTCTTTTTGTCTAATACCAATAAGCGAGAAGTCGTACGATCTTTTAGTGGAACTTGAGCAATAAGCTCTTCTGGTAAATCAAAATAAAAATCTGACGTTTTCATAGCTGTCTCCTGTCTCTATGACTTAAAAATACCCATTAAAAAGTACATCTTTATCCTTATAAAGTCCTTTTGTTGCATTTTCTATTCCTATCAAATCATATCATTTACCATGCACCTTATCAAGCTAGGACTTTTATTCTATTATTTATTTTGTGACTTTAAATGGGGAAAGCCAAAAGCAATAGCAACAATACCACAAATACCCATTAGGATGGGATAATGTAAGTATTTTATAATCTCTAAAGGAGAAATAGCCGCAAGACCTGCTGCAACTAAAAGCTGTGCACCATAAGGT
>JAEZKI010000543.1 GCA_023415525.1 Bacillota bacterium
CCTTTGCATCTTCATGTTCTAGTAAGCGTTCAAACACCTCATAGTTACCAGCTAAGTAATAAAGTAAAGGGGCTACTCCTTCTGTTTTGATTTCTTGTCGAAGCTGTATTAAGTTTTTTCGTACCTCTTCTTGCCTTGCTATCTTATCATATGTTTCTCGAATCATTCTTTCTCCTACTCTTTTATAACCTTTATTAGGTTTAACTATCCTTTACACTATCATTTTTACCTAGGAAGAGCAACTCCTTCTCATTAAAGTTCCCTAAAAATGGCTCTGTATACCTAATGGTTCTTCCGTCATCTTCTCTTATTTTAAAGAAACAATCAGTTCCTCTAACTCTCTTTTAGGCACATGATGGATACGCTCCGCATCTCGCCAATACTTAAAGCCGCCATCCTCTCCTAGCTTATCAATAACAACTTCTTCAATAGGCTTCCCTATAGCTATTACCATAGCTACCTCATATTTTTCTTCTAATCCCAATAATTCTTTAAGTGCCCCTCTATTAACATTAGAAAGCATACAGCCACCCAAGCCCTTTTCTGTAGCCCCTAATAAAATAGTTTGAGCAGAGATGCCTTCATCTTGTACAGAGTAAGGGCCAAGGGCAGTATCCTTTAGCATCACAATATAAGCACTTGGTCTCTCTCCTTCTTCTGGCCCTTCCCAGTCCGTAAGATAACCTGCCCATTTTAAAGTAGAAAATACTTTTTCATTCGTCTCTTTCCCACAGGAAAGCACATAACGAAGAGGTTGCTTATTCATTCCAGATGGCGTAAGCCTAGCTAATTCCACTAGTTCACGAAGTGTTTCCTCAGTCACTTCCACCCCTTGATTAAATCGTCTATAAGACCTATTTTTCATTACTAATTCTTTTAACATGTTACTCCTCCCCATTTATGTACTCTCATTCTTATCTCCTATTGTACTACTTTCTTTTTAGTCCTGTCACCCTCATTTATTCTATCTTAAGTTATAAACTGTCCCCTAACTTATAGTCCTGTCACCCTCATTTATTCTATCTTAAGTTATGAACTGTCCCCTAACTTATTGGGGCTTAAGCTGTGAACTGTCCCCTAAAATATTGTGGATGACCTCGTAGAGGGCATGTTGGTCACAGCTTACGGTGACTAAATCTGCTGCTTGTTTTACCTTAGGATTGGCATTACTAGGAGCAATTCCAATAGTGGCTGTCTGAAGCATTTCAATATCATTATCGAAATCTCCCATAGCAACCGTCTTCTTATCTTCTACTTTTAAAAGTTGCACCAGCTCCTTAAGGGCACTCCCTTTATTAATGCCATAGGGTAAAATTTCTAAATAAGTAGGAACAGAAAATACTGTATGAATATACTTTTGCTTAACTAAAGGCGAAAGCCATTCTTTATAAACACTTAATTGTTCATGGGATGCATTTAAAATAAGTTTTGTACATGACCTTTGTAGAGCTTCTTCTGCTTTTCCAAACTTAAAGTTATGCTTTTCTTTTAGCATGACTGGATCAACATATTTACTTTCGTTAATAACATAGGTTGTTTCTGTATCAAAGGCTTGTACACATACCTCTTCTTTAGTCCTACAAATTTCCTCAATAAAAGGCTTAAGAACTTCTGTATTCAAAAAATGGCAGCTGAGAAATCTTTTTTGATGAATATCATAAATCCCTCCCCCATTATAAAGAATACAAGGAATATTAATCATTAAGCCTTCTAAATAAGGGAGGACATTCTGTGCTGTCCTCCCCGTTGCCACTGCAAATTGTCCACCACCTGCTACAAATTCAGCGATAGCCTCCTTATTCTTAGTTGAAATCTTTTTATTCGTGCCTACTAATGTATTATCCAAATCACTAACTAGTAGGTAGTCTGCATATTTAGACATGATTTATCCTCCTCTTTTATTTTAAGTCCCATACTCTTATAGTTTATTTTTATCTCCACGTTGGATAATAAAGCTCTTATTTTTTACAAACTCAGTAGGTGCCATTCCCGTATACTTTTTAAAGATGGCACAAAAATTTTTATATTCCCCAAAACCTACTTTATCTGATATTTCATAGACCCTGTAAAAACCTTCCTCTAGTAATTCAATAGCCTTTTGGAGGCGATATTTGTGTAGCATTTCTAAAAAGGTCTGGGAAGTTTCTTCCTTAAATTTGCGGCTAAGATAGCTATTGCTTACTCCTAGATTTTCTGCCACACCTTCTATACTTAGCTTCATATCATAATGCTCTCTAATAGCCTCAATACTCTTTTTCACATAAGGGTTAATCTCTTTTCCTTGATGAATATAAATATCTAAATCCACAAGTTCTACTTCACTTTTATCTTTTGTCTTTTCCAAAAGCTTATCGTAAGTGTGTTTTTCATTCAATTCTTTTTTTACCTTACTTATAACTTTAAATAACTCTTCTTCATCAATGGGCTTTAGTAAGTAATCCGAAACTCTTAAATTAATAGCCTTTTGAGCATAAGCAAATTCAGAATAACTGGTCAGTATAATACTTTTAAAGTCGCCAATCTCTTTACCTGCTTCTAACATTTCAATCCCTGTCATTTTAGGCATTCTAATATCCGTTATAACGACATCTGGCATAAGGTCTTTCATTTTTTCCAGTCCTTCTTTGCCATTTCTTGCCTCACCTACAACGCTACATTCCATACCCGTCCAATCCATAGTATGTATAAGTCCTTTTCGAATCATATCTTCATCTTCTACAATCAATACTTTAAGCATTTCTCTCCCCCCTCTTATGAATTGGTAATATGATTTTGACAACAGTTCCCTCACTAGGCTCACTTTTTAATGTAAGACCATAAGCTTCACCGTACATTAATTGTATACGTCTATGAACATTATAGAGTCCAATATGATCAGAACTATTATTATCTTGACTTAGTAGTGTTTGTAATTTCTCTAAAACTTCTGGTTCCATTCCTATTCCATCATCATAAATGACAATAACCAGATCATCTGCCAAAAAGCTGACTTTTATTTTTACTGTTAGATCTTCTTTGTCTCCAAATCCATATTTAATGGCATTTTCAATAATAGGCTGTAAGATCAGCTTGGGTACAATGCATTGTTCTGTTCCCCGTTCCATATAGGTACTATAGTGAAAACGCTCTGAAAAACGATACTGCTGAATATGTAAATAACTCTTTGTATACTCTAAATCTTCCGCAATGGTTACATCTAAAATGCTATTATTAATACTATAACGCAATAAAGTTGAGAGACTTACAATCATTTTACTCGCTGAGTCTGGGTCTAACTTTGCCATATAACGAATATGCTCCAGTGTGTTAAATAAGAAATGAGGATTAAATTGAGATTCTAATTGCTTAATCTCCGATAAAATATTTTGTCTTACTTTCTCTTCATTGAGAATAAGAAGGTTCTTAATACTTTTAAGCATGAGGTTATAAGACTCACCTATAATCTCAAATTCATCGTAAGATCTTATATTTAAAGTAACATCTAAATTTCCTTTTTGAACTTGTTCAAAGGCCTCTACCATCTTATCTATAATCTTGGTCTTTTCACTGGCAATTTTTTCTGCCACCACTACCATTGTTATACTT
>JAEZKI010000545.1 GCA_023415525.1 Bacillota bacterium
ATCCAGAGTATTATAATAAAGTATTTGTTTCACCTTATTTTCCAGTCTTTGCGCCTCTACTTTGATAATCTCTGCAGTATTTTCTAGGCTTTCTACATACATTCCATCTTCAATAGCTTGGGCATGGGCCATAATCACCATAATAGGTGTTTTTAAATCATGGGAAATGCTCTGTAAAAAACGTCTTTCCTCTTGGTCTGCATGCCTTAAGGCCTCCTGCATATAATTAATGGAATGAATCAGCCTTCCAATTTCGTCCTTACTCTCTGAGTGAATAGGCTCTATCCATTCTTTATTGGCAATCTTTAAGGCTTGCGCTTCTAATCGTCTTAAAGGATTACAAATATAATTAGAAATGATTTTAGAAACCACCAGTGCGATGAGTATAAATATAAAACCAATCCCTAAAATTAAAAACAAAATACTATTATCACTTACATAGGCCACATAAGAAACTAAGACCATTCTTCCCTCATGCTCTTCTTGATCTTCTGCTTTTTCTATAGTGCTCATAACAAAAAGAATATTTTGCTTCTCATAACGCACTTTATGCTGCTCTTTATAACCTATTTCCCCCTCCATATAACTAAAAAGCCATTGTTCCATATCCTTATAGCTTTCTGGAGGTCCTCCTGGCCTTTTATCAATAGGAATAATCTCCAAATCTTTGCCTGGTATTTGCCTCATCACAATGTGATGAATCTGTGCAATCTTTCGAAAATTAATAGTTTTATCGGGTACCATATTTAACTTATTGCCTTCACTGAGTATTTGATACATCATTTCATGGCCCACACCAATAGTTTCTAATTTATTGGCTTCCTCCATACGTTTAAAAATACCCACATATAAACCGGAAAGAGCTAAAATAATAACACCAGCAAATACAATAAAAGTTGTCCAAATACGTAAGGTAAGGGATTTGAATTGAAACCGTTTTTTAAGTAGTCTTTTCATTGTATCACTACCCACTTATACCCATGACCATACACCGTCTCAATGGTAATATGACTAAGCTTCTTCCTAAGACGTCTAATGGTGTCGTCCACTACTCGGTCTGAACCAAAATAACCTTCTCCCCATACTCCAAAGAGAACTTGTTCTCTAGATAGGACATGATTTTTATTTTCTAGAAAATAATGCATGAGATCAAATTCCTTGCTAGTTAGTTGTATCGTTTCCCCTTTATAGGTCACTAAACGTTCTTGTGTACTGATACTATAATCGCCTATATGTATAAGCTCCTCTTCTTCTGGCTCCGCTTTATAAAGACGTTCCATTAACTTATTGGTACGAATCACTAATTCTCTAGGTAAAAAGGGCTTAGATAAATAATCATCACTTCCTAGTTCCAAACCAATGACTCGGTCTAGCTCCTCATTCCGAGCTGACATAAAGATAACTGGTGTCTTAGGGTTATAAGCTTTGATAGCCTTAATCAAAGCATAGCCATTGACGCCAGGTAAATTTATATCCAGTATCCATAAATGTGGACTATCCTTTATATGCCTGATCGCTTTATCTCCATCCGCAAAAGGAGTTACTTTATAGCCTTCATGGACTAAATATTTTTCTAAAAGAATACTTAAGGTTTGTTCATCTTCTACAAGATATATTTCCTTCATAGGTCTCCCCCTCATACGTTTTCTTTTTATCATACCTTGCTTTTTTAGGTTTGAAAAGTTCTCTTTAGTATTTCACATAGAAGTCACATAATTCGGCTCTTTTTCTTCTACTAAATAATTCTTGACAGCCCTATAACATGATGATAAAATTTTAAGTTACACATTTTTGATTATCGTGTTATACTAGTAGTATATTAAAAAATACGGAGGTGATTGTTTTGTTTAAAATTGGTGATAAAGTGGTTTGTCCTAAGTATGGTATTGGTATTCTAAAGAATATTGAAGACCGGGATTTATTCGGTACAACTCAAACTTATTATGTTATTGAGTCCCTATCTGACAATATGACAATTTCTATTCCCTTTTCTAAGTCTAATAGCTTTCATTTAAGGCCCATTAATTCTTCTGTTTCTCTCGAAGAAACCCTTCATATTCTGAAACAAAAAGAAGATCTTTGCGTAAGCACTATTAGTTTTAAGGAACGTTACAGCCTCAATAAGCAAAAATTAGCTTCTGGCTTTTTAAACGACTGCTCAGAAGTTGTACGTGATCTAAACTTTATAAAAAAATCTAAATCCCTTAACTCCAGCGAGCGTACACAATTTGCTATTGCTAAGCAACTAGTAACAGATGAAATTAGCTTAATTAAAAATATTTCTAAAGAACAAGCAGTGGATTTAGTGGATACCTTACTGGCATAATTCTATAAAATCAAAAAAATAGACCAACTGTTTGACTACAGTTCGCCTATTTATTATTAGAATTTATTTTTTACTTCTTAATATTTCCGTATAAGCAAGGAGAAGTGGAGCAATTCCTTTTGCTTCATTCTCTACAACTGGCTCTGAAATATAGTATTCAAAAGTCCCATCTCTTTGATCTGGCACACCTAGACCTGCCACGAGACAAATTCCACCTAAATTCAGTTCACCATCTTTCTCATACAAATATTTATTACAAGTACCATAAAAAGCTTTTTCCCCATAGATTCTATAGTCTTCTGGTAAAAATCCCATACGAATGCCTTTTAAAATAGCATAAGCCATAATAGCACTACCACTTGTTTCAAGA
>JAEZKI010000554.1 GCA_023415525.1 Bacillota bacterium
GTCCAGAGGATGTATTTATTTCAGCTATTAAGTTGATAGGTACCTTTGTCATCTTAAGCTTTATTAATTTAAAGCTAACAGGCGTCCTTTTATTTTTCACCCTTATCATGCTTCTGTTTTCTATGACTTATAATCGCAAAATGCGTCGCACTTTCCGATTAAACCGTGAAAAGATTGCAAATGTCAATGCCATTGCCCAAGATACTTTAGGTGGTATTCGGGTGGTTAAGTCTTTTGCCAATGAAGAACAGGAAATGAGTAAGTTTGAAGAAGGGAATCAGGCCTTTTTAGCCACGAAGTGTAATAGCTATTTCATTATGGGACGATTTTTCAGTGGCAATGGCTTTTTCCAAGGTGTTCTTTATTTATCCGTTGTATTAGTAGGGGGACTGTTAATTAGTCAAGGTTCTCTCAGCTTAGTGGATTTAACGGTTTATATCTTATATATCAATACCTTTTTAAATCCTATTGAGAAGCTTATTAATTTTACGGAACAATTCCAAAAAGGAATGACAGGATTTGAAAGATTTTTAGAGATTATTGAATTAGAGCCAGACATTAAAGACGCCAAGGATGCGAAAGATTTAACAGAGGTAAAAGGAGAAATTCGCTTTGACAAAGTTTCCTTTAGCTATAATGAAGCAGAAGATGTTTTATCTCAAGTGGATTTACTCATCCCAGCAGGTAAAACCGTTGCTTTAGTAGGTCCCTCAGGAGGTGGGAAAACCACTTTTTGTTCGTTGATTCCTCGCTTTTATGAGGTAACGGAGGGAGCTGTAACTATTGATGGCCAAGATGTTAGAGGACTAACCCAAAAATCTTTAAGACAGGCTATTGGGATTGTCCAACAAGATGTTTATCTCTTTACAGGAACCGTACGCGAGAATATAGCTTATGGTAAAAAGGATGCCACAGAAGAAGAAATTAAGGAGGCAGCTAAAAAAGCTTATATTCATGAGTTTATTGAAAGCTTACCACAGGGGTATGAGACCTTTATTGGCGAAAGAGGCGTTAAGTTATCGGGAGGACAAAAGCAACGTTTATCTATTGCACGGGTTTTTCTTAAAAATCCTCCTATTCTCATTTTAGATGAGGCCACATCTGCTTTAGATAATGAGAGTGAACGTTTTATTCAGCAGGCTTTAGAAGAACTTGCTAAAAATCGTACGACCCTTGTCATTGCCCATCGTTTAAGTACCATTCGTCATGCTGACGAGATTGTGGTTTTAACGGAAGAGGGGATTAAGGAGATAGGCAGTCATGAGGCCTTATTAGCCAAGAAGGGTGTCTATGCCCATTTATATCACATGCAATTTGAAGAATAAGAAAAAGGCTTTTCCTAAATGCTAGGAAGAGCCTTTTTTTGGAAAGTAATAAGTAAAAATAAAGATGAAGTGCTTGCGAACTAAAAAGAGGAGGAGTATAATAAGGGAAAATGCAAATGATTTGCAACAAGGAGTGGAAACATGAAAAAGGGATTCAAAAAAATAGGCATGCTTGTCATGAGTTTAGGGATAGGGTTAGGTCTAGTAGGTTGTCAGACACAAAAAGAAAGCACAGTCAATGAGGAGCAATTACAGATTGTCACCTCTTTTTATCCTATGTATATTGCGACATTAAATGTAGTAAAGGATGTACCTGATGTGAAGCTTGTGAATATGACGGAGCCTATTACCGGGTGTCTCCACGATTATTCCCTTACAGCAAAGGATATGAAGCTGCTTGAAGAGGCAGATGCCTTTATTATTAATGGTGCAGGAATGGAATCCTTTATGGATAAGGTGACAGGCCAGCTCAGTGACTTAATGGTGATTGAGTCCAGTGAAGGAATTCCCCTCATTGAAGAAGATGGAGAGGCCAATCCTCATATTTGGGTGAGCATTTCTAAGGAAATCACCCAAGTAGAAAATATTGTAGAAGGATTAAAAGAGTTAAATCCAGAGCATAGTAAGCTTTATGAAGCCAATGCTAAGGCTTATATCCAAGAACTAGAGGCTTTAAAACAAGAGATGCATGAGGCTCTTGATGGACTACCACAAAAGGAAATTGTCACCTTCCATGAAGCCTTCCCTTATTTTGCAGAAGAATTTGGGCTAGAGATAATAGGCGTTGTTGAACGCGAACCTGGCTCTCAACCTAGTGTTAAGGAATTGGCAGATACAGTGGAGCAAATTAAAGCCTATGGTATTAAGGCACTTTTTGCAGAACCTCAGTACCCACCTAAGGCGGCTGAAACCATTGCAAAAGAAACAGGGGCCACTGTGTATGTATTAGATCCTGCAGTAACAGGTGAAATGACAGAAGACGCTTACTTGGATATTATGCGGTCAAATTTAGAAATATTGAAAGAGGCACTTCAGTGATGAGAGAAAAATGTGAGCAAAAAGAAAATCCAAAATGTGGGCTTTGTCTCACGCAAGTTAATCACATGTCTGTTAAAAAGGGAAAAGATTTGATTTTAAAAGATATTAATTGGGATATTCATTGTGGCGAGTTAGTAGCTGTTGTAGGTGTCAATGGAGCAGGAAAAAGCACCCTTTTAAAAGCGCTTTTAGGTGAAATTCCTCATGAAGGGGATATTATTTTTCATAATGCCACAAAACCGGATGTGCGACCTCCAGTGATGGGCTATGTCCCACAAAAATTAGAGTTTGATTTAAGTTCTCCTGTAAGTGTTTTAGATATTTTTGCAGCCACTAGGAGCCAAAGACCGATCTGGTTGGGAAGTAGCCCCCAAATAAGAGAAAAGGTGAGGGAGAGCTTAAGACGGGTTGAGGCCGACTATTTAATAGACCGTCGTATAGGTGTTCTTTCAGGAGGAGAGTTACAGCGCATTTTATTAGCCCTCGCCCTTGAACCTATGCCCAATATCTTATTATTAGATGAGCCCGTAGCTGGGATGGATGCCAATGGATTAAAACTTTTTTATGAGACGGTTTCTCATATTCGTGAAAAATATCATCTAGCCATTGTTTTGGTTTCCCATGATTTAGAGCTTGTTAATCACTATGCCGATCAAATGATTGTCATTCACCAAGGTCAGTTAATTGCCAAGGGTAAGCCAAGAGAAGTCTTTAAAAGACCAGAAGTTCAGGCTATTTTTAATGTGAGTTTTATACAAACGGAGGGAGAAGACTAAGAATGGAAAGTATTTATACACTAATGGATCTTTTGTTACCCTTTGAATGGGCAAAATATACCTTTATGAAAAATGCCCTCTTAGGTATTTTACTGGTAACCCCTTTGTTTGGTATGTTAGGCACCATGGTAGTCAATAATCGTATGGCCTTTTTTTCAGATGCTTTAGGGCACTCTGCCTTAACAGGGATTGCTATAGGTGTTCTTCTAGGGTTTGAACAGCCTATTTGGTCTATGTTGGCCTTTTCCATTTTACTCACCTTAGGGATTGTAAAAGTAAAAAATGCAAAGACAGCTTCTATGGATACGATTATTGGGGTGTTTTCTGCCATGGCAGTGGCTTTAGGTATTGTGATTTTATCTTACCGAGGGGGCTTCTCCAAGTATACGGTGTATTTAATTGGGGATTTGTTAAGTATTACACCAACAGATTTACTCTTATTAGCCTTAGCTTTTATAGGTGTTCTCCTTTTTTGGATGATAGGTTTTAATAAGCTTTTTTTAGTGAGTTTGAATCCTTCTTTAGCCAAGAGTAGAGGCTTGGCTGTTCACTTTTGGGAGTATCTCTTTACTCTTTTAGTAGCAGTTATTGTCACCTTATCCATTCAATGGGTAGGGACCCTGATTATTAGTTCTATGCTTATTTTACCAGCAGCAGCTTCAAGGAATATTGCTCAAAATACAAAGCAATATGTAGGCTTTTCCGTACTTCTAGCCCTGGTAGCAGGATTAAGTGGTCTACTTATTTCTTATTTTATTGAATCGGCATCCGGAGCAACGATTGTGCTGGTATTAGGTCTTTTCTTTACCCTAACCTATGTTATCAAAATAA
>JAEZKI010000034.1 GCA_023415525.1 Bacillota bacterium
CTATAAACCTCATCTACAAATTCTTTACTGCCTAAAATAATCTTTACACTTGCCTCCTTGGTAAACATAGCATGATAAGGATGGGATATACTTGCTACCACATAGCCATTTGAAGCTAACTCCTTAAAAGTAGACCCATTCCCTTCTGCAATGCCAAAGGCCCCATGTGAAAAAACAACCAGCGGACATTTCTCTTTTACCTGTTGAGGATACCAAAAATTCACTGTTAAAGCCCTTTTTTCACCTGTAGTCTTGTAAGGCTCTACCTGATTTTCATTGACCCAAGTGTATTTAGCCTGTTTTACTAAATAGGGTCCTGTTACTACAGGCTCTTTAAATTGAGGACATAAAATCGCTAAAGTCAATGTCACACAATAGAGTACACTATTTCTAAAGAAAATGCCCCATTGCTTCAAACACTTATAGGTCACTTCTTTATGCTGAATAAGATGAATTACTGCTCCTATTGATTGTATACCCAATACCCCTAAAAGGGCAATATATCGAAAGCTTCCTTTTAAGATACCCGTTCCATATAAAATCCCTAAAAGTATAAATTCAGCTAATCGCACAATATTTTTCTCACTGGTATGACTACACTTTGTTAAAAGGGTCCAACCTAAGAAGAAACCTTCTACTAATAGAATAATGCTTCCTAATACAACACCCATATTTATGCCCTCCCTTTCCTTATAAATCTACTCTATCCTTTCTACTAAGCTTTGTAAAATAAATAAGGATGACTTGCATTTTTTCAAGATAAGTTGCATAAAAAAAGTACTGTCTCACACTTTAAATGCTTCTACAGTACTTTTTTCTCATTATGGGTAACTTTTTCAAGGAATATGTCTTATCTAAAAGCAAAGGTAGCACAGGCAGTATGTTCTGCACAACTGGCTCCACAACCACTGACATGAATAGTCTCAGCACTACAATGACAATTCTCATTATAGGTACAATTTTGCGCACTACACTTAATTTGAGCTTCTGCTTGAGGATTAACTTCTATACAAGCATTACTCATGCTCTCTGTACATTCACAAAAAGTACTGCAACATGTTTCTCCTACCTTTTGAGCAGAACGTCCTTTTACAGCAATCTGACCTAATTCACAACTATTTTGCCCATTGTGGACGCAGTTATTGACATCGCATCTTAATTGAGGCATGCTTTTCCTCCTTTTCCATGCTTTGAAGCTTTACACTTATTATGATAAGAAGTCAAAGAAAATATACCTTTTATTTCCCCAAAAGCAATAACCCTAAAATCAAACCTCCGATAGTTGCTATAGCAGTCATGCGCCCGTTCCATACCTTTCGTGATTCAGGCAAAAGTTCTTCACAGACAATGTATAAGATAACACCAGTAGCTATACCTAAAGCTAATATAACAAAGTCCTCACTGGAATGACTTAACACATAACCTAAAACAGTCCCTAGGCCCATAACACAACCTAAAATAAGAGGAATAATGGCCACTTTCTTAAAGCCAACACCTGCTATTTTAAAGGGAATGGCTACAGCCAGTCCTTCTGGAATGCTATGTAAAGCAAGTACTATAATAAATTGAATAACTGAATCTGTTCCAGCAGTGGTAATAGCTCCTAAGGTAAAGCCCTCCGGAATGTTATGCAAGGCAATACCTACCACTAATACAAGGGCTGTATTGAGTCTACTCCTATTTCCTTTGCCTAGTCCACTTTGTACATAAGGCATCACTTCATCCAACAATACCCCCACCAAAATACCTATCACAACTCCTAATAAAACGAAATCCATTCTCTTTTTTGAAAGGGCCTCTGGTAACACATCAAAGCAAATCAGTGCCATCATAAGTCCCGAAGTTCCCCCAAATAGCATACCTATACTCCGTTTCCTTGTGATTCGAAAGACATAGAGCAGCATAATCCCTACCAAAAGACCTAATCCCTCTGCCACACAGCCCATTAATCCAGCTACTTGTGCACTCATATTTACCTCCTTAATTTAGAATGTATTCAGCAAGGAATCTATTCTAAATCCCCACTTTTTAATTACCTTTTATTTTCTTGAGATATCCCTATCAGTGAAACATAGACTCCCATTATGACTACACCCACTAATGTTTCTATCATAACAAATACACGTACCACACTATTATTGGGTATGATATCGCCTAGCCCCAACGTAGAAATGATAACTGCACTAAAATATAAAAAATCTTCTAATGGGTAGTAGACCTCATTTCCTAACCTTGTACGGATCTCCTCTGCTTCTTGATCAAGTAATGTATGTCCATCACCTATAACTGTGGCTAAATAGTGAATAGGTTGTAATTTTTCTTTTCGATAACTCCTACGATATTCTTCTGGTGTATAGACGAGCAAAAGTATAGCATTAGGCTTTAGTGTCCGATAATAGGTTCCATAACGTCTGTCGTCTAATAAATAGGTACATCTCTCGTGATCAAAAGGGGCTAATTTATAAAGCTCTACCTTCAAAAGAATGTATTCTTTACCCATTTGCTGTTTCCAATATCTTTTACTTATAGACTCACTTATCACTTCATCATTTAATTTAAACTCTTGTACCATACTGTGTGTTAAGTAATGGGTATAACCTTGCTCTACAAGACACTGCTCATAGAATCTACCCCAGTTTTCACCTACTGATTCTTCTGTTAAATAGACCATCTGACCTTGTAATACAAGGTTTAAAACGTCTATTTTTTCTTCTTCATTTTTTAAAATATGGTGCATATAAAAAGCGAGTTGAGGTGAGTAAACCTTCTCCTGTAGCTTTCCTCTAATAACTGCTTCTTTTTTGCCTGTATCTGTAAATGTATAATATTCCCCTTGAGACTGCCTTGCAAAATAAAAATAAAGGCAACCAAACCATAGCCATATATAGAGGTAAATGAGCAGAATAAGTCTTTTTTTATATTTATGAAACCATGCCTTGTAATTCTTTAGTTTAACTGCTGCAAGTATGAGCAAAAGTAGAAGGGGTAAAAAAACAAGAAGCGTTAATTGTTGGTAAAATCCCAACCTCTCTCCTTGTTTTACAACCTGTTGAAGAAATTCTTGAAGAAATATAGCACCTCTTGTTCCTACAAGCCCTATGACAAGGAACAAGCCTCCTATATAGGTATCTGCCTTTCTTTTTCTATGCTGCTGACGATATTCTCTAATTAAAAGTAAAAACATACCATATTTTATAAAGGTTATCCAAAAGAAATAAGGACCTTTACTTAAACTTACGAAATATTCTATAGCCGTACACATAATGAAAATCAAACTATATAACGGCTCCATATTTTCTCTCCTTGTTATTTTCTTCTTACTATTTTATGGACAGGGCCTTCTTTTAAGAACATAAAAAATATAAAAATAATAACAAAAGACCCTTTTCAGGTAAACGCTCTGAAAAAGGTCTTACTATTAGCCTATAATTTCTTTGTTAAATAATAGATTTCTTATTCGTGCTCATAACACTTTCAAAATGGTTAATATGTTCATTATCCCCTATTACAATAATGCGATCGCCATCATTTAAAAGGGTCTCTGGTTTAACTACTGAAATAATCTCTTTCTCTTTAATCACCGCAATAATATTAAGGTGATATTTTTTACGAATATCTGCTTGTAATATGCTGACGCCATCATATTTTTCAGAAACTTTAATCTCCACAATAGAATCATTCTCAGAAAGTCGAATGTAATCTAGGGTGTGAGAGTTCACCAAAGTATGAGAAAGACGTAAGGCCATATCCTTTTCTGGATAAACGACTTGCGCACCTATACGTTCTAATACACTACCATGCTCTTGGCTAATAGCCTTCGCAATCACTCTTGGCACCCCTAAATCAATAACATTTAAAGTGGTTAATATACTAGACTCTAAGCCTTCACTTCCTACACAGACAATAACTGTATCGCAATTAGCTATTCCTGCTTCTTGTAAGGCCTGCTTATCTAATTGGGTAGCTATAATGCCATGTGCTACATAGTCCCTTACAGCTTCTACACGTTCTTCCTTAGTGTCTATAACAAGAACCTCCTTACC
>JAEZKI010000145.1 GCA_023415525.1 Bacillota bacterium
GTCCAGAGCCCACTGGTAAAATATTTAAATCACCATTGTTTTCTACTTCGTAAATATGCTTAGGAATAATGGGGAAAAACAAAGTTTGCAAAATGCCACTAAAAGACTGCTTATAATTAATCTTAAGGGTTGTATCGTCTACCTTTTCCACATTAGCTATATTTTCTACGGCTAGTTTATAAGGACTTTGTGACATCTTTTGAATTTGTTCAATAGTAAAAAGTACATCCTCCGTTGTTAAAGGGGCTCCATCATGCCACAGGAGTCCTTGATTCAATGTCAAGGTCAAAGCTGTATTGGTTTCATTTATGTGCCATGAACTGGCTAGGTTTCCACTTACTTGACCATCTTCTTCAATATTGACCAGTGGACTAAAAAGAAGATAAAGTACTTGCTGCACACTTTTAGATGAACTATAAAGAGGATTTAAAGAGGTAGGGGCCTGCATAGAAAGTTTTAAAATATTTTCTTGTTTTGTTTCTATAGATGTTTCTGGCTCTTCTATGACTGGGGTTTCCTTAAGCTCTTCTTTCTCATTTATTATCTGACTATTACACCCCATCAAGCTCATGCATAAACACAATAAAATTAGCCAGTTTTTATACCTTTTCTTCATCTGTCTTCCTCCCTAGCTCCTATAGAGCCATTTATAAAAAGTGTAGTGCCATTTTACCTTTTGAACATATAATCGTGTCTCCTTAAAAGGAATAGTATGTAGGTTTTTGCCATCTTGGCTATAGGCAGGATTACTTCGCCACTTTGCAACATGACCTGACCCCGCATTATAAGCAGCCAACGCCACTTCTAAATCCCCCTCATACTGCCTTAGGAGTTTAGCCATATACCAACATCCTATTTGTATATTGACTTCTGGCTTGAAAAGCATATTGTTTTCATAAGCCACTATCCCAATCTCCTGGGCACCCCATGCTCCAGTCTGATCCATAATTTGCATAAGTCCTTTGGCACCACTTCTCGAAATAGCTTGAGTATTATGTTTACTTTCCACCTTCATCACTGCATAGACAATAGCTGTGTCTAGCTCATAATGTTTGGCATAAGTTTCCACTAGCTCATGATAAGGTCTGGGATAGAGCAGGAAAGGGAACCTGAGGATAAAATAGGCTACTATAACTAAGCCTATAATCCCATATTTTTTTCTTCTCACACACTAGACTCCTTTAGTTGCATTACTATATTTTTAATCTGTTCACAGGTACTTTCTATGGAAATTCCATTATCAATGACAAAATGGGCTTTCTCTTGAAATTCTTCCCACTTTTTCTGTGCTTTAAACCGATTAAGGACTTGTTCTCTTGTAAAACCTTCTCGTAACATGACTCTTTTGATGCGGGTCTCTTCATCGGCATAAACAGCTATTAAAGCATCCATCAAACGCCCTAATCCTATTTCCAATAAAAGAGCCCCTTCTACTACTATAAGTTCATATTGCCCTTCATATTGACAGGCTTTAATCTGCCTCATGACTTCTTGATAAATTAAAGGATGGGTGATGGCATTGAGGCATTGAAGCTTCTTGGCATCTTTAAAGACCAGTTCACCCAATGCCTTTCTTACAATCTCACCTTGGCTGTCACATATTCCTTCACCAAAAGCAGCTATAACAGGGGCATAACCTGCTTGCCCCTTTTTGAGAAGCATGTGGCCAATCTCATCTCCACTTATCACATAAGTGGGAGTATATTCCTTTATTCGCTCAATAACCGTACTTTTGCCCGCACCAATACCACCTATAATCCCTACTACTTTCATACTCTTTCTCCTACTTTACTTCTAACCAATTTTTACCTTGATGTACTTCTACTTCTAAAGGTACCAATAAATGGACGGCTTGCTCCATCTCCTCTTTTAAAAGAGCCTTAACAACCTCTATTTCTGTTACATGAGCTTCAATAAGTAGCTCATCATGAACCGTTAAAAGAATTTTTGATTGAAGCTTTTCTTTCTTAAGTCGTTCATAAACCTTTACCATTGCAATTTTTATAATATCTGCTGAGGTTCCTTGGATAGGTGTATTCATAGCTACCCTTTTGCCAAACTCTCGCATATTATAATTACTTGCTAATATTTCCGGGATTTCTCGTTTACGATGAAATAACGTGGTCACATAACCCTTTTCCATGGCAAAAGAAATGGTCTCATCCAGATAGGTTTTAATTTGAGGATATTTCTCAAAATAGCCATCTATATATTTCTGTGCTTCTTTTGTTGTAATTTTTAAGTCCTCCGCTAAAGAAAAGGCACCAATACCATAGACAATTCCAAAATTAACAGCTTTGGCATTACTACGTTGTAAGGCTGTCACTTCTTCAAAAGGCACATGAAATACTTGGGAAGCTGTAAGCGTATGAATATCCATCTTTTCTTTAAAAGCATGAATAAGTGTTTCATCTTGTGCTATATGGGCTAATACCCGTAGTTCTATTTGAGAATAATCGCCATCTAAAAAAACATAGTCCTCTGATTTAGGAATAAACATGCCGCGAATCCTTTTACCCATCTCAAACTTTACAGGGATGTTCTGCAAGTTAGGTTCTGTACTACTAAGACGTCCTGTTGCTGTAATGGTTTGATTAAAAGTAGAATGAATTTTATGGTCTTCATCCATAACAGCAATTAGTCCTTCTACATAGGTAGATTTCAGCTTAATATATTGGCGATACTCCAGTATTTTAGCTACAATAGGGTAATCCTTTTGTAGTGCTTCCAACACTTCTGCTGCTGTAGAATAACCTGTTTTTGTCTTTTTTATAACAGGGAGTTTTAGTTTCTCAAAAAGAATAAGTCCTAACTGTTTA
This sequence comes from Bacillota bacterium, assembly GCA_023415525.1. Lineage (GTDB taxonomy): Bacteria > Bacillota > Clostridia > Lachnospirales > Cellulosilyticaceae > Sporanaerobium. Next base: position 2,820 of record JAEZKI010000145.1, read on the forward strand.
GGAGAGTTAATATTAAAACTCTCACCTACTTCTTTGTAAATCTCTTGTGTTAAGCCTTCAATTAAGGCATCCAACTCTTTACCATAAGCTTCTAAACAAGCCCTATCCACTGAAATTCCTTCAATTTCCATACTAAATAAGACTTCAATAAGGGGCATTTCAATGTCATAAAAAAGAGAAGTCATTTCTTGTTCTGCCATCTTTTCTTGTAAAAGAGGGTGACACTGTTGTAAAAGAGCTGCTGTTTTTCCAAAATAATCTTGACGTACCTTTTCTTCAAGGTCAGACCAACCCTTTTGTAGCTTTCCTTTACCTAAAACGCTTTCAAGAGAAGCTAGTCGTTCTGTCCCTAATAGGTGTTCTTCTAATATATCTAAATCATAAGAAGATTCTGTAGGGTACAATAAATAAGCTGCTATAAAAGTATCGAAGATAACGCCCTCTACTAAGATGTCCTCTTTATATAATTTATGCCTTAGGGTTTTACTATCATGCACAATTTTAGACCATTTTTCGTCTTTAAAAAAGCTTTGCAGTAAGCCCTTTGCTTCCGTATCTTTAGGATCTACTTCTAAATAAGCGACTTCCTTGGAAGTTGCTAGTCCAAACCCCCATAATCTTTCTTCTATAAAATACGTCACACCTACTTCTTCTCCTTTAGAAGTAAGCATAAAATCTTTTAAGTCAGAAGC
>JAEZKI010000161.1 GCA_023415525.1 Bacillota bacterium
AGTAAGCTCTGTACTGCTTCTTGATATATATCAATGTAGGATAAGCTTCTTCTATCCAATTTTCTTTCTCTTTTTGAAGGATAATTCCTTCCTTATCTTTAATTTCAATGCGCTCAATAATACCTGATAAGGAGCAAATAGCTCCAAAACGATTTTCTATTATTTCACCTTCTTGTAAAGTCGGTGGCTCCTGTCTTTTTGTGAGTGGTAGAGCTATTATCACAAGGATTATAATCCCTACTAATCCTATAGCTGCCATTATCGCTACTTTCTTCTTCATGGAAGTCCTCCTCTATTGCAAACATCTTATTTCTCTTTTAATTTGTACTCCTCTTAGTATATATTATTTTTTTAAAAAGTAAACACTCTACTCTATTCATGTCTAAGGCATTGTCAACTTCCACTGCTTTGTGTATAATGTCTTTTAATAAACTAATATTTGAGTAAAGGTTGTGTTTGTTATGAATGATTTTTCTCCAAAGCTTAAGCAGCAGCTTCTGCTGGCTACCTATATCATTGTGCTAGCTTATATTTTACTTAACCTTCATGATGTTATTCGCTTCATTTCTTATCTTCTTGGCATTATTAGCCCGTTCCTAGTAGGTATTGCTATTGCTTTTATTCTCAATATTCCTATGATGCTTATAGAAAATAAAGTGCTTTACTTTTTAGATCGTTTTAAAAAAGTCCGTTCTTTTAAAAGGCCCTTGGCTATTGCTGTCACTTTTATTTTAGTCATCGGGCTTATTATTGGTTTTATCCTCTTTGTGGTGCCTCAACTTCTTCAAAGTGTTTCCACTTTGACAGATGCTATTCCAGGTTATTTAAAGGCCTTTGAAACGCTTATTAATAACTATGTTTCTTCTTCTGAAGCACTTACTAAACTTACTAATGAAGTGCTTATCGCTTGGAAGGATCTTCTCAAGGTCGGCTCTCAAATTCTTGGGACTTCTCTTTCTGGCTTATTAAGTGTTACACTAAATATTACCAATAGTGTTGTGGACCTCGTCCTCTCTCTTGTTTTAGCCATCTATATGTTAGCTAGCAAAGAACGACTCCTGCGTCACCTCAAAAAATTTATTCATGCCTTTTCAAGTACGAAGTGGGCAAATCGTATCTTAAAGGTGGGACACCTGGCCAATGTTACCTTTTATCACTTTATTGCAGGGCAATTTACAGAAGCTCTTATTATTAGCGTATTATGCTTTATCGGTATGACGCTTCTTTCTATGCCTTATGCTCTTCTGATTAGTGTCATTATAGGTGTTACAAGTCTTATTCCCATCTTTGGTGCCTTTATCGGAACACTTCCTGGAGCTTTTATCATCTTTATTATTGATCCTATGCAAGCCTTATGGTTTATTGTATTCATCATTGTCCTTCAACAATTTGAAGGAAATATAATCTATCCTCGCGTGGTAGGTAATTCTATCGGACTATCTGGGCTTTGGGTTATGCTGGCTATGCTCATTGGAGGAAGTACTTTTGGTATTTTAGGCATGCTTTTAGGCATTCCTCTCTTTAGTGTTTTTTATCAGCTTTTAAGCTCTACCGTTAAAGCGCGTCTAGCTAAAAAGCCGTTCATTTGTGCACCTTCCACCAAAAGCTCTAATAATCCGTAAGTTATTAAAAAAATTACCTCATAAAAAGAGAAGCTTTATAAGTGACTTTTATCACCTAGAGAGCTTCTCTTTTGCTATTTACCGTTTATTTAAGTTCTATACCTATTTTAAGTTTTATGTCTATTTTTAGGTCTATTAAATTTTAAATGCCTGAATAAGCCCATTTAATTGTGTAGCATTCTCTGCTAGTACTTTGCTTGTTACATAAACCTCGTGAATAGCTGCTGCCTGTTCTTCAATACAAGCTGAAGTTTCCTCTGTAGCTGCTGCATTCTCTTGGGCAACTGCTGAAAGGGATTCTATATTTTCACTTACTCCTGCTTTTTTCTCAATCATTTTTTCACTTGAAGCATTAAGGAGATTAACTACTTCTTTAAAAGCTTTAATAGCCTCCACGATTTCTCTATACTTAGTTTCTGTCATTTGGGCTTGGATATCTTCTTCATCTAAGAAAACTTTTACTTTTTCAATGGTCTGTACAGCAAGTAAAGCATCCTGTTGTAAGGTTTTTACTAATCCATCAATCACCTGTGTGGATTTAGCACATTGCTCAGCTAAGTTACGAATCTCTCCTGCTACTACTGCAAAGCCTCTTCCATGTTCTCCTGCCCTTGCTGCTTCGATGGATGCATTTAAAGCTAATAAATTCGTTTGCTCTGCAATAGAAGCAATCACATTACTCGCTGTACCAATTTGATCTGAACTGCTACGCGTTTTTAGCATACTTTCATAAGCCTCTGTCGTAGTCTGATGACTTATTTGTATCTTATGGGATAAATCCTTAATCACTTCCAATCCTGCTTGACTCAAATCATTTACTTCTTCTGAAACTTGGTTCAGTTCATTCACATTCTGCTGATTATTTCCAATAAAGCCTTCAAGCTCTCCTAGCTCTTTCAAACATTCTCCTGTGTTAGTCGCTTGACTAGTAGCTCCCAGCGCAATCTCTGTAATAGTCTTCGCCATTTCTTCACTGGCTAGGCTAGTTTCAGAAGCTGTAGCGGTTAACTCCTCAGAAGCTTTAGTGACTTCTGAAGAAATAGAGGTAATTTCATAAATAATCTTTTTTAAATTAAGCTCAATGGCATGAATGGCCTGAGCAAGAATACCTACTTCATCTTTCCTTGTTAAATACTTCTCAGGTAATTCTTGGCTCAAATCATACCCTGCTAAAACTTTTACATATTCCACAACGGCTAAAATAGGTTTTCTAATAGAGCCTTCAAGGAAGATACTAATGGCAGTACCAAATAAAATAATCAGGATCAGTGAAGTTACAGTGCTTTTTAAGCTTTCTTTTTTAGATTCGATGATTACTTGGTCAGAATCTTCTTTTGAAACACCTATAAATAAAGCCCCTATAATACTTTCATTAGCATCTTTTAAAGGTGTATAAGCTGTTACATAAGATGTTCCTAGAATATCTGCATTTCCTAAGTAACTTTCACCTTTTTGTAATGCACTATAAGCTGCACCCTTTTTATCAAGTGGTGTACCTTCTACACGTTCCCCTGTATCTTTATCCTTTACACTTGTTAAGAACCGTATATATTCCTCTCCGTCTTTTATAAATACAGTACCTACTACACTTAAATCACTTGATAAAGAATCTATCATTTCATAACGCCCTGCGAGACTATCCCCTTGTTGGTCCACTAATAGGTCATCTTTTTGTGAAACTTGCCCAAAATAGTTTTCCAGGTAGACCTGTGCCGCATGAATATCTGCCTCTAATTTCTCTTCTAGGAGTAATTTTTGAAGTTGCAAACGGCTCGATTCAGCTTCTAAATAATCAATCATACTAGTAAGTAGTAAAGGAATGAGACTCGTTAATACAAAAAAAAGTATCATCTTTGTTTTTAACTTCAAATTTTTCATAATCATCACCAGTTCTTTCTTCTATCATTTTGTTCTTCATTCTACTCTTTAAGTTATTCACCTTCTTCATAATCACTTAATGTAAATGCAACCCCTAGCATCTCATAGTCTTGTAGTTCTGTTACCTTATCCCATTGGATGTATTTATGCTCTAACAGCTTTCCGCTTTCAAAATAGGCCTGACTTTTAATGCGTTGAAAACGTGCTGTATGTAAAAGTGGTTTTAGATCATAAATAATCTTTTGTCCGTTTGTTAAATATAGTGCGATGCAATAGTTGGGTAAAAATTCAACTTTTTCAATTTGCATCTCTCTCCCCCCCGGTTGAGTTATTTCTCAACTTCTTATTTATAAATTAAGTATACCGCCATTACCTTTTCATAATCTATTCCCCTTATGGGGTGATTTTTTATTGAAGCTTTTCTATAACCTCTGCTCTACTATGTACCCCTAGTTTGCTATAGACATTTTTGATATGTTTTTTTACCGTATCCACAGATATGTAGAGTGTTTCACTAATTTGTGTTTGATTATACCCCTTACGAAATAAGTTCATTACCTCTTTCTCCCTTTCAGTCAGCTCTTCCTTCCCTTCTCGGGGCTTCTCCTTGCTCAATATCTTACAATAAGCTCTACACCTTGGTAATATTTCTTGAATAAAGCTGCTCTCTTTGATTTCTTCTAGAATAGGTAAAATAAGAGGTGCTCTTTCTATAAAAGGCATGAGCACTTCATCGGGTAAAGCTAGCTCAATAGCCTTTTTCATTGCTACCTTAGCCTCATTTATGCCATAGAGCTTCCATTTGGCTAATGCATCTAATATATAGGCTTCTATTTTCCCTAAAACAAAATGATTAGACTTATAAAGCTCTAACA
>JAEZKI010000253.1 GCA_023415525.1 Bacillota bacterium
CTCTCTTCCTTTTCGAGTAACAACTGAAATAAATCAATAAGGGGCAAATTATGGCTCTTAGCGATCTGTTTCACCACGTATACATATTGTTTTAAGCGATTATTGGTTCGTCCTATTCCTTGTACACTTTCTCTAACAGGAGGTGGCGTAATCAAAATAGGTATTCCTTTGCATCCATTTAAACCCGTTCGATTATTATGTCCTTCTATTTGCTTAACTAATTCTTCAATGTTTTCCTCAAATTCCTTTAGGTTGATCAATTGATGTCCCAGGATACAACTATCTTTAGAAGAAATATGAACTAAAACAATGTTGGGGCGATGGCAAAGTACCTTCTCCTCTAACCTCTTTAACAACTCTCTTGTGGTGGGCTCCTTTAAGGCTACCTTATAAACATGCCAAGAAATAGCAGGGTAATAAATAGGCAAATAGTTATCCAAGCGATAACTATAAGTTTCTAACAGTCTCACATCAGGTTCTCCATATCCAACAATCGTTGTTTTAATCATATTCTACTTCCTCTCAGGTTAATTCATTGTCTCCATATGCTTTTCCATGTCTTGCCTTTGTGTTCTATCCAAGTGACTAACAATAAAGATACATAATGTAGCTATTAAAAAGCCAGGAACAATTTCATAAAGTTTTAAAAGCGCTACATTTTCTAAGCTATTGATTTTTTGAAGAAGTGGCCATAGAAGAGTCGTTATTCCACCAGCAATCACTCCTACAATAGCACCATTTCTAGTTGTCTTTTTCCAGAACAAAGATAAGAGAACAACAGGTCCAAACGTAGCACCAAACCCAGCCCAAGCATAGGCTACTAAGCCTAATACCGAACTGTCTGGCTTAAGCACAATACCAAGGGCAATAAGTGCTACAATAATTTCTGTTAAACGACTTACATATACTAATTCCTTTTCTGATGCTTTAGGTTTAAAAATGCCTCTATAAAGGTCTTCAGAAATAGCTGAAGCAGTCACTAGAAGTTGTGAATCAGCTGTACTCATAATAGCTGCTAGAATAGTTGAAAGTAAAATACCACTTAAATATAGAGGTGCATATTGCTTAACAAGAGTTATAAAAATATGCTCTTGGTCAAAATCAGGGATAGTACCTGCATCAATAACTGCACTTCCTAAAATCCCTAATAAAACAGCTCCTACCAAGGAAATAACAACCCATCCAATCGCAATATGCCTAGAACTCTCAATTTCCTCTGGTGTTTTGACAGCCATAAAGCGAACTAAAATATGAGGTTAACCAAAATAACCTAATCCCCAAGCTAAAGAAGAAAGTACACTAATAATAGCTAAGCTTATATTACCTGTACCACTTGATAAAATCTCTAAGCTAAAAAAGTTAAAAAAGTCCTTGTTCACCTGAGCAGTAACCTGCTCCCTCCTCCTACCTTAGCTATAACAATAATTGGTAAGATAATAATAGCGATAAACATGAGTATACCTTGAATAAGATCTATCCAAAAAACAGCTAAAAATCCACCTAAGAAAGTGTAAGAAATAATAATTAAGGCACCGATAACAACAGCCCAAATATAGTCCATACCAAATACACTGTTAATTAACTTTCCCCCGGCTACAAAACCTGAGGCTGTATACACTAAAAAGAAAATCAAAATAAAAAGTGATGAAGCAATCCGCAATACCTTTGAGTGATCTTTAAAGCGATTTTCAAAATAAGAAGAAAGCGTAATGGAGTCATTAAATTTTTCTGTATAAATACGAAGCTTCTGGGCCACTATTTTCCAATTCAAATAGGTCCCAACAGCTAGTCCAATAGCAATCCAAGCTGCTCCAGAAGCACCACTTGCATAAGCTACTCCTGGTAAGCCCATAAGTAGCGAACCACTCATATCAGAAGCTTGAGGACTTAATGAAGTAACCCATTTCCCCAACTTCCTACCACCTAAAATGTAATCCGACAAATTGTTAGTTTTGAAGTAAAAGTACCATCCTATTCCTAGCATAACCCCTAAATATAAGATAAAGGTTATGAAGATAATTACATTCCTTTACATTATTTCTCCCCCTTTTATTCTATTGTGCTATATTATATAATATTATGTATATTATTTCAATTACCACTTGTTATTATATAATCAAAAGCATCTCATCAAAAAAGCTACCCTTTAGGTAGCTTTCTTGCATATTTATTCAATACATACTTCATTTTTATATTATTTCTTCTGCTACTGGAAATAAAATACCCTTTACATTATGTACGATACTTTCTCTTGATGTACGCACATCATAAAAACCTTTTGCTGGATATAGACGCTGAATATCCACTGTTCGCATATCACCTACTTGAAGTCTTGTGATAAAGCAGTTTGGGAAATCCTTTACCTCAATATCCATCTGAAATTCACGATCTGGTGGTAAGGAATCCGTTTTAACCGATGTGGTTGGAATAATTACAAACTTCGTTTTAAAATGTTTAAGAACATAGCACCAATGTCCTCCATAGAGCTCCTTTGGAAATCCTCTTGTTAAGTTAAAATACGCAATCTGATGAATGTGAGGTATTTGCTTAGGCCTATAAAAGGTTGTGGAGGGGTCTCCTGTCTGATTTGGTGTTAATTCATCGTAGAAATACTTCATCTGGCCAATATGATAATTTAAATCTTCAAGAAAGCCCTTCTTCTGATCGTAGTTTTTAATACTACTAAATTCGAGCATTATCTTCTTCATAAATTCATCATTTTCCACCATAATCCCCCTTCTCATTATTTATTTATCTATCTTCCACGTCTTACCATTTTATCATAAAACATAATAAATTCAAAGCATTTTTATAGTTTTCATAAAGTATTTAAATTAATTTTTATCTTTTTATTCTATTTTCTTAATAGTAAAAGGTTGTTACCTCTTATTAAAAAACTTCATACTCCTCTAAAAGGAAAGCTTTCTGCCCTTGGTAACAACCTTTATGCTTATTTATCTATTTTCAATCCTTAATGTTTAAAATGTCTCATTCCTGTGAA
>JAEZKI010000271.1 GCA_023415525.1 Bacillota bacterium
TTATTTAGGTTACCATGAACAAGGAATAAAATGAGGGTGAAGAGAAGGGGAAAAGGATGAATGTAGTAGAACTAAAAGGCATTACCAAAAAGTATCAATTAGAAAAAACGGAATTTTTAGCTCTTAAAGGCATTGATTTAGTTATTCCAGCAGGTGATTTTACAGCCATTGCAGGGTGCTCTGGAAGTGGGAAATCCACCCTACTCAACCTGATTGGGTGCTTAGATAATCCCACCACAGGGTGTATAAAGCTAATGGGGACAGAGGTCAGTCAGATGAAGGATAAGGAATTAGATGATGTTCGCTTATTGACCATAGGCTTTATCTTTCAAACCTTTAACCTGATTCCTGTTCTCAATGTCTATGAAAATATAGAGCTCCCCTTATTGATTCGCCATGATCTTTCCACAAAGGAAAAAAAGGAACGCATTGAAGAGTTGATGATTAGTATTGGTTTACAGGATAAAAGGAGAAATAGACCTTCAGAACTCTCTGGGGGACAACGTCAACGGGTGGCCATTGCCAGAGCCTTGGTGACAAAACCTAAAATTGTTTTAGCCGATGAGCCTACGGCCAATCTGGATTCCCATACGGGCATTGAGATTATTGAACTGATGAAAGAAATTAACCAAAGGGAAAATACAAGTTTTATTTTTTCGACCCATGACCCCAAGATTTTAAAACATACCCGTCATGTTATCTGGTTGGAGGATGGGAAGATTAAGCAAGGTGAGGAAGAGAGATGAAGCTTTTAAAACTTTCGTATAAAAATATAGTCGTTAATGGTTGGCGTTCCTTTACCTTAGGCTTCTTTATCTTTATGGCTACCCTTATTGTCATCTTTTTTAATGCCATTGCCTTCACAATTAAAGACAATATGTTACAAGCCGTTCGCTATGAATTAACTGCTGACCTGCAAATTCGTCCTGGGGATACTACAGAGGAGGATCTCTTTAGCATTGGAGCCACTTGGGAGGATATGGTCTATCTTGAAAGAGAAGAAACAGAGGCTTTAGAAAAAATCTTAGACTATGCTTTAAAACCAGATAGCTATACCCCGGTGATTCGTTTAGGGGCTAACTTAAAATATAATGAAAATGAAGCTAATGCCATGATGATTGGCTTGGATTTAGACTCTAAAACCTACCAACAAAAACAGCATCTGGTAGAAGGACGTTATCCTGAAAAAGCCAATGAAGTGGTCCTGAGTAAAAGTCAAGCCAGTGACTTAGAGGCTCAAGTAGGGGATACGATCTTAGTCAATGCTTTTGACAAGGAAGATGAATGGATTCAACTAGAAGCCAAGGTGGTAGGAATAGGGGATATTGAGTTTTTAGGTAGCTTTGGCTTTGAACTTATCTATATGGATATTAAGAATGCCAGAGAGCTAAGTGGTCTAGAACTAGGAGAAGCCACGGACCTTTTGGTTTATTCCTCAGCACCTGATATTAAAAAAGAGAAGGAAAGATTGGAAAGCCTTATAGATGCTCAAGGCTCAAAAGGCGTATATAAGATCACCCAGTGGCAAGAGATGGGAGGCTTTTTAAAGGCTATTATGATGATGATTATAGGAGAGCTCTATGCCTTTATTGGTATTTTTATGGTGATTATTGGTGTTCTTATTTTAAACATCATTGCCATTGTTCTCACGGAACGGCGAAAAGAAATAGGTACCTTGCGAGCTATTGGGTTTAATAGGCGACAAGTACTTATCCTCTTTGTAAGTGAAATGGTATTAGTAGCAGTTATAGGGGCTGTGTTAGGAGAAGGGGTAGCACTTCTCATCCTTCTCAAGTTAGGGCAATATACACTGACCATTTATCCACCTATGGACAATATTATAGGGACCAGCTTTAGGTTAGGCTTTGAACCCCTTAGTCTTTTGCAAACGATGGGAATCATGTGCCTATTCACTTTGGTAACAGCTTTAGTGCCTTGCTATAAGGCCACGAAAGAACGCCCTGTTGAAATCTTAAGATAGGAGGGAAAAAGATGAGTGTGATTTTAAAAATAGCCTTTCGGAATATGTTCATGCGTAAAAAACAGTCTTTTTTAATTGGCTTCACTCTTTTTATGGTTACCTTTATTATTTTGTTTGCCAGTTGTGTTTTAAATGGGATAGAGGCTCAAGTTCTAAAAAATTATTTAGGGGTACAGGCAGGAGATGTGATTGCTATTTGGAAGCCAATTAAAGAAAGTAGCAATATGAGTCCTGAAAGACTTTTGTTTTTTAGAGGCTCCTCCATTGATCAAGAGGAAAGTTATGCCAATCGCCGTTCCCTCTTAGCTCTTAAAAACCACTTACAAATCTATAAAAGGGATATCCAACAAGTCTTTTTTAATATACGCTACAAGGTCGAAACGCAAACTAAGAAAAAGAAAATAGGCAATAGCCTTTACAGCTTAACGGCAGAAAATGCAGCCTGGATGCTTCAAGAAAAGACTATTGAATTAGAAGAAGGGCAACTCCTAAGTGAAAAAGGCGTATGTATGAGCCAACAAAAATTAGAGGAGCATGGCGTTAAACTAGGTGATCGCATAACCCTTAGAAGCTTAGATAAAGATAATGTGGAACGGACCCTTCTGGTTACTGTTACAGGCGTTTATAGGGATAAGGCAGATTATGAAAATGGCTATGTGTTTATGAGTGAGGACATGGCCAGGTATTTAACAAGCTATAGTCATTCAGAATATGATATTATCCGTATTTATCTCCACAAGCGTAGTCAGGCCAAGGCCTTTAGTCACAAATTGGAGGCTAAACTTAGGGCAGAAGGGGATGTCCTTTATGCCGAAGACTACCTAACTTCTTCTATTTTTTATACCCGATTCAATCAAATTATGAAGATGATTTATAATGGCTTTTTTGTTTTTGTATTACTCATTATTGCAGTAGGCCTGAGTACCTCTATTCGTATGAATCTTTTTTCGCGAATGGAGGAGTTTGGGACCTTAAGGGCCATAGGTTATAGCAAGCTAAAGTGTTACGGCATCATCTTTTTTGAAGTTTTGCTATTAGCTTTTGCAGCTTTAGGTTTGTCCTTGATTTTAACGGTTGGCTTGGTATTGCTTTTAGGGAAAACAGGGGTTTATGTGGGGGCAGGGGCACCCAGCTACTTTTTTGGGGGACCTTACTTTTATCCTAAGCTGAAGGGGAATGACATTCTTTTTAGCCTCGTTACAATAGGTCTTTTTGCCCTAACAGCCACATTGAATCCAGCACTTAGATTACTTTACCAAAAGATTGCAGATCTTATGGCTAAGAGACTGTTAAAAATCCATCCCATTTGGCAAGGGGTAAAGGGATGTTTTAGAAGTAAAAAGGGAGGTTTAGAAAGTGAAAAATAAGAAATGGGTTATAGGAGCAAGCCTTTTGTGCTTGATTAGTTTTTCAGTTATTTTATGGGCACAAAAAGGAGAACGTGATAAAGAAGGCAAGCTTTATGGGGAAACAGGGCCTATTGTGGTCATTCAAGAAATCACAAGGGGGGAACTTAAAGAGGTTTTACCTCTCACAGGGGTAATCACCGCCTTAGATAAGAAGACCCTTTATGCAGAGACAGAGGATGAGGTGACTATAGTTCCTAAACGAATAGGAGATTCCGTCAAGAAAGGGGAGGTGATTTTGAGTCTTAAGGGCGAAAACCAAGAAGCCACCTTAAGACAGTTAGAGAATCTCGAAATCGAAATAAAAAATGAGATGTTAACCCTTCAGACCTTAGTGGATGCAGATAATAGTGCTCAAATTATAGCGGGTATTGAAACACTGAGCAGTATAGAAAAGGGTCAAAAAGACTTAGATGAAAACTTGCGACGAATAGAAGAGAGCATAGCACTTGCTAAAGTGGATTTAACAAGGCTGCAAAAGACAGAGGCTACGAATGAAGAACTTTGGCAAAATGATCTTCTTTCTCAGGATGCCAAAGAAAAATTAGAAAAAGAAGTGGCATTAAAAAAAGAAGAAGTAGAAAGCTTAAAAGGTCAGCTTGCCTTATTACAAGAAGAAAAAGGACTCTTAGCTCTTCAAAAGGAAAAGGCCGACTATAACTTAGAGGTGCTACGTAACCCTCAAATCAATAAAGATGTTCAAAAGCAAGTAGAGGCTCAGCAAAACAAGCTTTTAATCCTTCAAAATAAAAAGAAGGATTTGGAGGAGGAGCTACTAAAAATGCAAACACAAATTCTTTCTCCTATGGAGGGAGTAGTCGCTAAGCTTTATGTCGAAGTGGGTCAAAAGGTAAAGCCAGATGAAGCCCTTATAGAAATCGTAAATGATGAAAATCTGATTATAAAGGCCGATGTTGCACCCGAAGATAGCTCCTACATTGCCTTAGGTCAGCCTTGCCATATGGAATACTTGGGTAAGGAGCTGGTGGAGGGAGAGGGGGTTATTAAACGGATTGCCCCTCGTGTCATTACCGAAGAAAAAGGGAATGGCTCCGTTAAAAAGAAGTTGCCTATAGAAATCGAACTAACAAGCCTGAGTCAAAAACTTCTAGATGGTCTAGAGGTAGATATAGAAATCACCACTTTAAGCGTTAGTGATGGCCTTATTATTCCAAAGGCCGCCATCTATAGAGAAGCCATAGAGGCGTACTATGTCTATGTAGTAGATGAAGAGGGAAAGGTTGAAAAAAAGAAGGTAGAACTTAAAGAGAGTACAGAGGATCAAGCTGTAGTTGAAGGGGTTATAGAAGGAGAGAAACTTATTGTAGAAAAGGGAGAAGAAGTAGGAGTAGGTAGCTTAGTAAGATACTCTTTTTAAGCTAAAACGTATTGATGGGTTAGTTGCTCCAACTTTTCAGAAAGGGTCAAGAGGCTCTGGGAGGTGGCTAGCAGCCCTTCAAGAGTAGCAACTTCTGAGATAGCATGGGCTTGAACCTCCTGGGTAGAGGCAGTAGTTGTTTGGGCAAGGGAATAGATGTTTTGGATGGTATTAAGGACATCGTCTTTGGCAAGGACTACCTCTTGCAAAAGAGTGGTAATAGTGACGATAGAAGTTTCAGTAGAAGAGCTTGCCTGCTTAATTTCACCAAAATATTCTTGGACACGACGAAGGCTAGCCTCTGTCTGCATTTGATCTTTTAGAAAACGTTGGACTTCGGCAGTTAAATAGTTAATGGAGGTCCTATTTTCTGTTACAAGCTGTTCAATTTCAACGGCAAAGCGAGAAGAAGTATCGGCTAGATGACGGACTTCTTCAGCCACAATAGCGAATCCCCTACCATTTTCACCTGCTCTTGCGGCCTCAATAGAAGCATTAAGGGCAAGAAGGTTGGTCTGACGGGTAAGCTGTTGAAGGGTAGACAAAATATCTTGAATACGGTCAGATTTTTCACCAATATAGTTAACGCGTTCTCTAAGAGTATAGAAGTTTTGGGTATTTTGGATGACCCAGTGATTAAGCCCTTCAATACGTTGGATGCCTTTATGGATAATGGAGCTTACCTCATGGCTGTTTTGAAGAATAACCTCTTTAATTTGAGTGGCTGACATAAGCTTTTCTTCTAAGAGTGAAGAAGACTCTAGGCTGTTTTTTACATGATTCATTTGAAAACTGGCACTTTCTGCAATGCCATGGGCAAGAGAAAGATTACGATTACCATAGGCATTGCAAGAGGTGACGATGTGCTGCATGATTTCAGCATCCTCCATCAATTCCTTGGAGGTGGATTGAAGACTTCCCACAGAGAGCTTAAGGCTTCTCACTAATTCATTAATGGCAGTAGCAATTTCAAAAAGGTCTCGCGTTTTTATTTTTTCAGTAGGAATGGATAGGGCCAGGTTACTAAGCTTAATCTGATGTAAAGCCTTTAAAATAAAGTGAATAGGACGCAAGAAGTAAGAGGCGTAAACCCATCCAACAAGGAGGGCAATGGTAAGTAGGAGACCGATTGTTAGAAGAAGGGGTAGAACCTCTTTTTTTAGTCTTTCTTGGATGTAAGAGGTTTTAATATAGGAAATGGTATTAAAGCTTGAGAGGCGCTGACCACGGTAAAAGGTGTAGCTCTCATTATCAAGAGAAGCAGTAAAGCTACTGGCCTTATTATTTAAAATCTGGTCACCCCCTGAGAGAAGAGCTACTTTATTATTAATATACGCTTTATGGGTGGCATTAATAATAATGCCTTTATCTAGGTACATCATAACCTCTACATAAGGGTGTTGAAGAGCAGAAGTTGCTGTGCTATAGAGGTAACTCGAAAAGTCAGCCATATCAATATCCATATGAATTGCGCCTAAGAAATTTTGCTTGCTGTCTAGAATGGGGCAACCTAAAGTAATAATAAGGCGCTTTGTGAGATGATCTTGGTAGGGATTAGTAAGAAGTATTTCTTTTTTGCTTTTTTCTAAGCTATAAAGATAGTTACCTTCAATATCTGACTCTGTAAATTTGGTCACCTGATCTTTAGAATAGCCTAAGATAAGAGGAGAATCTTCAAGACAGATATGCAAACCTACAATAAAGGGATTTTCTTCTGTCAAGTTTTTGAGTTTAGCTTCCATATCCTCCTTGGCTAAAGGGCTGGTCTTATAGATACGAAAGAAGGTATCTTGGCTAAGGAGTTTTAAATGTTGAGATTGGGTGTGTAAAATACCCTGATATTCCTCAAGAAGGGAAGCATTAAACTGTAGGGCAGTACCTTGAATTTCTTCCTTAAGAGAATGAGAGGTACGATAAAAAAGAGTAGAGGCTAAGAGGGCTAGAGGAAAAATAGAAATCATGAAGCTTAGGCCAATAATGCGACTCATAAGACCAAAACGTATCCGTTTAGAAGGTTTAGAATACTTTTTAGAAAAAGTAAAAATTTTTTTAAAAGAGGGGAAATGCAGATGAGATAATAACATAGTTTCTCCTTTTGATTTGTCATAAAGACTTTAATAGAGCTCTATTAAGCGTGTTATAAAGACTAAACTTATAGTAAAGGAGCAAGGTAAAATCTATATTAAATTAAAGTAAAATGTAGTTAAAGAATGGTGGTTGTTTATCCTAGTGGATGTGTGTATAATAAGGATAAATAAAGAACACAATAGAATAATGAAATCTATAAGGTGCTTATATAGCTTAATAGGGAAATGCATTGTGCTGCAGCCCCCGCTACTGTAGACGAGGACTTTTATTCAAAATGCCACTGTGCCAAAAAGGTATGGGAAGGGGAATAAAGGGATGATTCGTTAGCCAGGAGACCTACCTTAATGGAGGCATTACCCTTTCGGTGGGAAAGGTGGTAATAGAAGCTTGCATAAATGGCGATCTCTAACCCCTTTTTAGGGGTTTTTTTATTGAAAAAATTCTGGAGCAATTCTATTAGTAGGGGAAGGTTGTATTCTAAGAAGTAAATGAATAAAGATAGAGATAGGATATAAAAGTATCGTTTAAAATAAATGTTTAATAAAAAATAAAGTTTCGATAATGATAAGTGTTTAGTAAAAATAGGGGAGGAAAAAAATGGGAAAGTCTATTATGTTTCAAGGAACGGCTTCCAATGTAGGGAAAAGTTTTTTAGTAGCCGCTTTTTGTAGGATTTTTAAAGAAGATGGTTTAACAGTTAGTCCCTTTAAATCACAAAATATGGCCCTTAATTCCTATATTACAGATGAAGGTCTAGAAATGGGCAGGGCTCAAGTGGTACAAGCAGAGGCAGCTGGTAAAGTGCCTAGCGTGAAAATGAACCCTATTTTGTTAAAACCTCATGCAGATAAGCAGTCACAGGTCATTATTATGGGAAAGGTCTATAAGGATATGACTGCTATGGAATATCATGAATTTAAGCCTCAGTTGGCAACTAGGATTAAAGAAATCTTTGAAGAGCTTCAAGTTGAAAATGATGTGGTGGTCATAGAGGGAGCAGGAAGTCCAGCAGAAATTAACCTAAGGGATAAAGATATTGTTAATATGGGAATGGCAGAGCTAGCAGATGCCCCGGTTATCCTTATAGGCGATATTGATCGAGGGGGTGTTTTTGCCTCCCTAGTGGGAACGATGTTGCTCCTTACAGAAGAGGAACGCAAAAGGGTAAAAGGTGTACTCATTAATAAATTCCGAGGGGACCTGAAAATCTTAGAGCCAGGCCTTAAGATGCTAGAAGACCTCATAAAGGTGCCTGTTTTAGGCGTTATTCCTTATACAATGGTGGATATTGAGGATGAAGATAGCTTAGCAGGTCGCTTAAATAGCACCAAGCCAAAAGGTAAAAAAAGCTTGGAAATTGAAGTCATCTGCTTACCTCATCTATCTAACTTTACAGACTTTAATGTGCTGGAGATTCAAGAGGATGTGAGCCTGCATTATGTCACAAGAGGGCAGACACTGGGAAATCCAGACCTGGTTATTTTACCTGGCACTAAAAACACCATAGGCGACCTCCTTTATTTGAGAGAAAGTGGGCTAGGAGAAGCTATTAAGGCCTATAGCCAAAAGGGAGGGCTTCTCTTTGGCGTGTGTGGGGGCTATCAGCTTTTAGGTAAGAAGCTTTATGATTCCAAAGGTGTGGAGACAGGTATTAGTGAAATCGAAGGCTTGGGACTTCTAGACATTACCACGCGTTTTGAAGAAGAAAAGGTAACTACCCAAGTAGAGGGAAGAGTTAAGGTACTACCTGCTCCTATAGGAGGACACCTAGAAGGAGAAAAGGTGGTGGGCTATGAAATTCATATGGGCCTAACAGACCTGGGGAAGGAAGCTAAGCCTTTTTTGGAGATTCAAAAGAAGCTAGGAGAAAAGGTTTCTTATGAAGAGGGGGCCATCAATTCAGAGGGAACCGTAATGGGCACTTATTTACATGGTATTTTTGATGAGCCTGGTTTTATAAGAGGCCTATTAAATGCCTTGCGTCAGAAGAAGGGCTTAGAGGAAAATCAAAAAGAAGCCCTGAGTTTTAAGGCCTACAAAGAGCAACAATACACCAAGCTGGCTCAGGCAGTCAGAAGCCATGTGGACTTAGAAGCTATTTATCAGATAATGAGAGGGGAAGAAGGATGAGATTACTCACATTAGGTCTAGGCTATCTCTTGGATCTTTTCATAGGGGACCCTTATAACTTTCCCCATCCTGTTCGTTTAATAGGCCAGCTCATTCACCAAGTAGAGGGCTTTATTAGGAAGCATACCACTTCTTCTAAAGGCCTTCAAATAGGGGGAGGCTTTTTATGGTTAGTTGTGGTGGGGCTCACCTATGGAGTAACCTATGGTATCTTGAGCTTATGCCGCATCCATCCTTTTTTATATGGTATGGTTTCTACTTATTTGATTTATACCACCTTAGCCACTAAGTGCTTAGGACAAGAGGGGACCAAGATTTATAAGGTGCTTAAGGAGGAAGGACTAGAAGCTGCCAGAATACAGCTTTCTTATATTGTGGGAAGAGATACAGCTCAGTTAACGGAAGAAGAAGTCATTAAAGCAACAGTGGAGACTGTGGCAGAAAACACTGTAGATGGAGTGATTGCTCCTCTCTTTTATGCCTTTATAGGAGGGGCACCTTTGGCCATGGCTTATAAAGCCATTAATACATTAGATTCTATGGTGGGGTATCAAAATGAAAAGTATAAGCATATTGGAAGGGTGTCTGCCAAAATAGATGACGTCGCCAACTTCCTTCCAGCTAGATTGTCTGCCTTTATAATGAGCCTAGGGATTCAAATCATCGGACTTAATGGAAAAAAAGCTTTTTTAATTGCCTTAAGGGACCGTAAAAATCATAAAAGTCCCAACTGTGCTTATGCAGAAGGGGCTGTGGCAGGGGCCTTAGGCATTCAACTAGGAGGCACCCATACTTATTTTGGTGAAAAAGTTTATAAACCGACTATAGGTGATGCCCTAAGAGAGGTAGAAAAAGAGGATATTTTAAGAACAAATCATATTTTGTATAGTACATCCCTATTAGGTTTGCTGCTTTTTAGTAGTGTTTATTGGCTTGTGTATTTATTTATGAAATAGGGCCGTTATGTAGGGATACAAATAAGGAGGTGAAAGTATGATGTTATTGGGACATGGCGCAGATGGGGAGCAAATGGCTAAAAAATATGGCAAAGACCCAGAAAAACTACTGGACTTTAGTGCCAATATTAATCCTTATGTACCAGAAGGCTTAGAAGAGGCAGCTTTAAGGGGACTATTAAAAAGTAGGAGTTATCCCGATTGTACCTATTACCAGCTAAGAGAAAGCATAGCCTCTTATTGTCAGGTAGATAAAGAGCAGATTATTCCAGGCAATGGGGCGACGGAGCTCATCTATCTTTTGATGAAAAGTCTAAAAGGTACTTTGGGGATTTTAAATCCTACTTTTTCAGAGTATGAGCGAAGTGCAAGGCTAAGTGGCTTACGGGTTAAAGACCTTTATTGGGATCAAGAAAGAGCCTTTAGTTTAAATAGTGAAACCCTTCAAAAAGAGCTAGATACTTTTGATCACCTTTTTATTTGTAACCCCAATAATCCAACGGGTCGGGTAGAAAATATAAAAGAACTACTAGAGCTCCTTCAGAACAAGGGAAAAACCTTAATTGTAGATGAAACCTTTATGGAGTTTGTAGAGGAAGAAGAAAAATATAGTTTAGTAAGTGAAGTAACTCATTCACCCAACTTAGTGATTATTAAGGCAGCTACTAAGTTTTTTGGTCTTCCAGGCCTGCGCTTAGGCTATGCCTTAACCAGTAATAAAGCTCTCCTTGAAAAAATGTACACTTATAAGGAGCCTTGGAGTATTAACAGCTTTGCTGAAGCACTGGCCCTCGTTATCTTTAAACAAGGCGATTATTGCCAAAGAAGCAAGGCTTATTATGTAGAAGAACGACAAAGGGTGATAAAGGCCCTAGAAAAAATAAGAGGTTTAAAGGTTTATCCTACAGCTACTAATTTTATTTTATTGGAATTAGAAGAGGGGATTGGCGCTCAGTTAAAGGAAAGACTCTTAAAAAAGTATAATCTC
>JAEZKI010000340.1 GCA_023415525.1 Bacillota bacterium
AAGGTTAAAGCTGAAAAATTAGGCTATAAGAAGGGATTACCTTTTTATGAACTTTATGCCCCTGTAGTAGATAAGGAAATGAAATTTCCTTATGAGAAGGGAGCTGCCTTTATAGAAAAAAACTTTCATACCTTTAGCCAGAATCTAGGGGATTTTGCTAAAAATGCTATTGACCATCAGTGGATTGATGTCAAGCCTAAAGAGGGCAAGGTAGGAGGCGCTTTTTGTTCAGCTGTGCATAGCATAGGCGAGAGTCGGGTTATGTTAAATTATGGAGATAATCTCAGTGATGTGGTAACTATGGCCCATGAACTAGGTCATGGCTTTCATGATTATTGTTTAAAAGATGAAAGTATACTCAATATTAATTTACCCATGTCTTTAGCAGAAACAGCCTCCAATTTCTGTGAGACCATTATCAAAAAGGCTGCGCTTAAAGAAGCAGACAAGGAAGAGCAATTAGCCATACTAGAGACAGAGATTAGCGATTCCACGCAAGTTATTGTAGATATTTACTCTCGCTACCTCTTTGAAACAGCCCTCTTTGATGAACGCAAGGAAGGCCCTCTTTCTGTTAAAGAAATTAATGAGCTTATGCTAGAAGCACAAAAAGAAGCTTATGGAGATGGTTTAGACCCTGACTACTTGCATCCTTATATGTGGACCTGGAAACCTCATTATTACTATGCAGATGCCAACTTCTATAACTTCCCTTATGCCTTTGGTCATCTCTTTGCAAAAGGACTTTATAGCGAATACCTCAAGGACACAGAAGGCTTCCCAGAAAAATATGAAAACCTCCTCAAGGTAACCGGTAAGATGACTGTCAAGGATGTGCTGAATGTGATGAATATCAATGCTTCAGATAAACAATTCTGGCTAGGCTCTCTTGAAATAGTAGAGAAAGAAATCCATGAATTTATAAAGCTTATTGAGGAAGTATAAGATCTTTATTGTTGAGGGGTTTATTTTCTATTTTGTATGATATAATACAACTAAAGAAAGCATCAGTGCTAGTAACACTGATGCCTACCTGAAGGCTTTTGAATTTTCGGGGCTATGAATAGTTAAATAAATCTAATATTATTTACTGGAAGAGTGTTTATCTTGGTAGGGTGGAACACTCTTTTGCTTTGTAGGGATAGTTCGTTTATTTTAAGAAGTTATTTGAGAATAAAGGTTGTATGTGGCTGTAATGAAAGTGTTGGAAAAAGAGAATTATAAAGGATTGAGGAATGGCTAAAATAGGTGTAAAAACGTTGACTAAGTCATTAGTATTAGGGTATACTACATATAAGGATAGAAATTATTTTATCCTGAGTGTGTTGTGAATAGCCACGCTGTCCGAGCTGAAGGTGAAACCCATTTTATAATGGGTGAAAAAATTTAGCAGTTGACCCGATTGGGGTAGGAATACCAATCCGCTATTCGTTAGTTTATAACATGTAAGGCCTTAACAAATTGTTAGGGCTTTTTTTTCGTATAGGGGGTATTATGCTTACAAAGGAAGAACTATTGGATTTAGAAAAACCTCCTAAACTGGAGAATATATCTTTAAAGTTACTACAGCAATTTTATGAGTCAGAATTAACAAATAAGTTATATATTTATACCTTAAGGCAACATAAAAGTACAGAGATTATGCAAATTAAAATACGATTTTTCCGTGAAAATATGCCTCATTTAATAGGGATTCAAAAAGTAGTTCCCCCAAACATGAAATATCGTTTTCAAGGAGCTCTTGGATTTGTAGGAATTAAAGAAGGGAAAATAACGATAGAAAAGCTAAAGAGTTATGATGCCCAAAGAAAACAAAATGAAAGAGTGATGCCTCAAATTGAAAATAGGCTTACTCATTTGTACTTACTCCCATCCCTTATGGAAGAGTGTAATATAGTTAAGTTTTCTAGTAAAACTGTTAAACAAGGATATTGCCAAATTAGATCGGATTTTATTTTGTATAATGAAAAAGTAGGTGTAAAAATTCATTTAGGGGTGATTCGTGAAAATGATACAGAATATTATGTGCCAGAGACATTTATTGTATCTTCATTAAGAACACGTGATCGGAATAGATTAACGGAGGGGCAAATTTTTATGAATGTTGTGGGGCTACATATAGATGTAGTTAAGGAGAATGAGCACATATAAAGGGTTCGCCCAGCGCTTTTTCACTTTTTGTGGGTGAGGGCGCTGGTTTTTTGATGGGCTTTTTAGGGTGTTTAGAGGGTGTTTAGAAGGGATAACTATAAAAAAGGCGAAAGTTAAAAGAGACAACAGATAGAAAATTCGTAAAATTATTTACGTCTAGAGATTTAGGCTCTACAATGAAGAAAAGTAAAACAGGCTAGAGAGTTAAAGTGATCAGTATTTAGAGGTTGAATTAGATTAAATGAGTAAGTGGGGGGATTAAAATGGAGAAGCAACATGTAGTTGAAGTAAAGGACTTACATTTTGCCTATAACAGGAAACAACAAGAAGTGTTAAAAGGATTAGATTTTGAAGTGGCTCAGGGAGAAGTTTTTGGTTTTTTGGGTCCCTCAGGAGCAGGAAAGAGTACATTGCAAAAAATTCTCTTGGGGCTTTTGAAAAATTATAAAGGAACAGCAAAGGTAATGGGAGAAGAGGTAAGAGAAAGTAAAGCAGATTACTATAACGAGATTGGTGTAGGCTTTGAGCTTCCTAATCTTTATGAGCAACTGACAATTTATAATAATTTAAAGACCTTTGGAAACCTATATAGGCGAGTAGCAGATATTGATGCACTTTTAAAAGAAGTAGGGCTTTATGAGCATCGCAATAAAAAGGTGTGTGATATTTCAAAGGGAATGAAAATGCGTCTTAACTTTTGTCGTGCATTAGTGGGATCTCCTTCTATTTTATTTTTAGATGAACCCACTTCAGGTTTAGATCCCAATAATACAAAGGTTATTGAGGAGAAAATACTGGACTATAAAAGACAAGGGCATACAGTTATTTTGACAACACATAATATGACTTTTGCCGAGGCTATATGTGACCGAGTAGCCTTCGTAGTAGAAGGTGTGATTAAAGAGATAGGAAGTCCTTATAACTTAAGGTTAAAGTATGGTTCACCTAAAGTTCAAGTGCTTACTAATAGAAGTAAAGCTATTTTTGAGTTAGAAGGCATTCATAGAAATCAGGCTTTTAAGGCTTGCTTAGAAGAAGAAATTCTTAGTATTGATACCCTCCGTCCTACATTGGAAGAAATTTTTACAGAGGTAACAGGGAGGGTGTTAGTATGAAAGGATGGCATTGGACGTTGCATGAAATGAAATTGCAGTGGAAGAATGGCTTATACCTCATTTACATTCTAGTCACACTCTTGTACATCCTTCTACTAGGCTATGTACCAGAGGCTTATAAAGGAGAGGTAGCCACTTTTCTAGTCGTTTCTGACCCTACTTTTCTAGGAATGATTTTTGTGGGAGGTATTTTGCTACTAGAAAAAAATCAAGGGATACCAAAGGGGATAGGGATTAGTCCTTTGGGGAGTAAGGGATATATCCTTAGTAAAGTAATTTCTTTGTTAGTAATTACCTTACTAACGTCTATCTGTTTAATGAAAGTAGGCCATTTAAGGATAACTTTTGTAAAGGGTATAGGCCTCATGCTGGGAGCTAGCTTATTTACGTTGATAGGGATATTAATAGGGAGTTTTGCTAAGAGCACGAATGACTTCATTTTTTGGATAGCACTTTTTGTTACTCCCTTTGCCCCACCTGTCATAAGCTTTTACTTTTTTAAAGGCGTTAGACTTCTTCACTTTATTCCTACATATACTTTACTTGAAATATTGAGTGATACTCCTTTAAGTTTAAGTGAAGAGTGCCTAAGGCTAGCTTATTTAGGTCTATGGCTAGTAGGTACATTTGCAATAACTAAAAAAATTGTGGAAGATAGAATTTTTGTTAGATAGGAGAAGCATATGTTAAAAACACTGATTAAAAATGATTTAACGTATATGAAAAAAGACCCTATGATGTGGATGATTGTCCTAATGCCTGCTCTTTGTATTACAATCTATCAACTAGGGATGCATTATTTAAGCTTTTTACACCCTTATAGTAGGGTTCTCCAGTATATGCTAATAGGAATGTGTACTAGTTTTGCAGGAATTATATTTGCATTGCGTATGCTAGATGAAAAAGATGAACATCTACTGAGCTTTTATGCTGTTTCACCCATTGGTATAAAAGGCTATTTGCTTTATAGAGGTGGCATGAGCTTTGTAATAAGTGGGGCAATAACAAGCCTAACAAGTCTAGGAATAATGGGAAGTATTTCGATAAATAGCGTTATTTATGGAAGTTTATTAGGGATTCTTCTAACCCTTGTAGTAGGAAATCTGGCCCAAAATAAAATACAAGGTATGATTTTAGCTAAGGCCACTGGATTACTTGTTGTTTTACCTTGCATCAGACAATTAGGAGATAACTCAAAGGATTGGCTTCTTGTCTTTTTACCTTGGGATTATCTTTATAAAATGATTGTGCTGCAGGAAAGACGGGTTACTACCTATATGATTTATTGTATGGTAATGGTGGTGGGGTGTAGCTACTTTATATGGCAACACAAAAAACTCAATTGCTAAAAATGCATAAAAAGTATTGAATTAGATTAAACAATATCTTATAATACATAAATATTCGAAAAATAGAATAAATATTCAAAATAGTAGTTTGCTAATTAAACTATTAAATGGAAAGGGAGGATAAAAAAATGAATCAAAAAATGGGGAGTATCTTACATGTGACCAATAGGCCAGAGATGATTATGCAAAAAGGGAAGGGTATGTATTTATGGGATAATCAGGGAAAAAAGTATTTAGATTTTATAGGAGGCTGGGCTGTTAATACTTTAGGCCATTGCCCTGAGGTGATGATCGAGGCCTTAGATAAGCAGGCTAAAGAGCTTATTAATTGTAGCCCCAGTTTTTATAATGAGCCCATGCTAGAGTTTGCAGATTTATTAGTAGAAAATAGCTGTTTTGATAAGGTGTTTTTTATTAATAGTGGAGCAGAAGCCAATGAAAGCGCCATTAAGTTAGCTAGAAAGTATGGGGAGAAATTCAAACAGGGTGCTTATGAGGTTATTACCATGGAACATAGTTTTCATGGGAGAACTTTAGCCACTATGTCTGCTACAGGTAAGGAAAAGTGGAAAGATTTATTTGCTCCTAAGGTAGATGGTTTTATTCATGTGAAGTTTAATGCTATAGAGGCAGTCAAGGCAGCTATAACGCCTAAGACTTGTGCCATTATGCTAGAGCCTATTCAAGGAGAAGGAGGCGTTCATGTAGCAGATCAAGCCTATATAGAGGAGCTTAGAAAGTTATGTGATGAAGAAAAAATATTACTTATCTTTGATGAAGTTCAAACAGGTATTGGGCGCTGTGGGACATTGTTTGCTTATGAAGGTTATGGTATAGAACCAGATATTATGACTTTAGCCAAGGGGATTGGAGGAGGTTATCCATTAGCAGCTATGCTCACCAAAGAAAAGTGGGATATTTTTGATGCAGGGGATCAAGGGGGTACCTATTCCTCACAACCCCTTGGAATGGCTGTTGGGTTAGCTGTTGTAAAAGAAGTCCTTCAACAAAAACTTGATGCACATGCTCAAGAAATGGGAGATTATATTATAGTTCAACTTGAAGGGATAAAGGAGCACTATCATCTAAGTCACATTAGGGGTAAAGGATTACTTATAGCCTTTGATTTACCTCAAGAAAAAGGGGCAGAGTTAGTGAAAAAATGTTTAGAGGAAGGACTGATCATCAATTCGCCAGCACCTCATATGGTTCGTCTTATGCCACCTCTTATTGTAAATAAGGAAGAAGTGGATGAAATGCTTAGTATTCTTACAAAAGTGTTAGAAGCTATAAGTAAATCGTAATAAGGTAGCATAAAAGTCCTCCTAACTTAGACCACATGAGAAAGCTAAGATAAATATAAGATAAAGATAAGAGGAGGGTAAAGATAAGTGTAAAGAATAAGGTAAAGATAAAGGAGAAGTACTATGGATATCAATAAATTTTTACAAGCAGATGAGTATGTAGATTTTACAGCATCTATTATTATGCAAAAGGTAGAAGAGCTTTTTAATGGGATAGATTCAGAAGTAGAGAAAGCAAAGATAGCCTATGAATATGTACGTGATGAAATTTCTCATATCTTTGACACAAAGGTTGATGTGGTAAAAGCAAAAGCTTCAGAGGTACTTCAGTATCAAGCAGGAATTTGTCATTCAAAAGCCTGCTTATTAGCAGCACTTTTGCGAGCTGTAGGTATTCCTGCAGGTTTTTGCTTTCAACATCTTACTTTAGCAGATGATGATTCTTTAGGCTATTGTGTTCATGCCTATAATGCAGTTTTCCTAGAAAACCATTGGATTAAGTTAGATGCAAGAGGGAATAAAGAAGGTGTAGATGCTCAGTTTTTTTTAGGTGACCCTATTCTTGCCTTTAAGGAACGTCCTCACTATGATGAATATACATGGCCTGGCATTTATGCAGAACCTCATAAAGCTACCATGAAAATGTTAGAGGAAGTGAGTACTGTGCAGGAAATATTAGACAATATCCCTGACTATATCTTAGGGGAACCAGATCGTGTGGAATAAAAATAGGGGATATTAGCGAGGCTCTCACTGGTTATACTCTAGGAGATAGGAAAGGCATGAAAACAGGTCACAAAAGGATGGCTTATACAAAGGAATGTGATAAAATGGGGATAAAGAAATAAGTTAAAAGAGGAAAAGCCATGTATAAGATCAGTGAATTTTCTAAGATAACCCATTTAACGATTAAAGCTTTACGTTACTATGATGAACAGGGCATTTTAGTTCCCTCCCAAAGAGATGGGAAGGGTTACCGTTACTATGATGAAAAGGACTATGAAAAAGCCAACCTTGTAGCTCATTTAAGAGGATTGGACTTTTCTATTGCAGAGGTTAAAGATATCTTATTATATGTGGGGGATTGTCCAGAGGATTTAGGTCATGTTTTAGAAGAAAAGAAAGAACAAATTCGTCATCATATAGAACATGAGAAAGCTCTTATAGAAAAAATCAACCTTCTCAATAAGTCAATCCATAAGGAAGCCATTCGTGAAAGGTACACTCCTGAAATAAAGGAGATAGGAGCTTTAAAGGTAGCCAGTATTTCTTTTAAAGGTCATTATAGTGAAGTGGGAAGCTGTATGCAGAAGCTTTACAAGACCTTTGGAAATCGGGCCAGTGGTAGACCTTTTAATCTCTATTATCAAGAAGGTTATATGGAGGAAGCAAGGATAGAAGCGTGTTTACCTATAAAAGAAGGTCATAGTCAAGGAGAAATCATTGTAAAAGTTTTAGAACCTGTAAAAGTAGTTAGCCTTTTATACAGAGGCCCTTATGAAAAAATAAATCGAAGCTATAAAGAAATTTATGATTATAGAACAGAAAAACATTTAGTCTATGGGTTGCCTACCCGAGAAGTTTACCACAAAGCACCGGGTGTGATTTTTAAAGGAAATCCAGAAGAATATCGAACAGAAATACAGATTCCTATACTCTGAAAAATTCTAAGAAAACTAAAAAGAATTTAGTAAGTTTTGTTTTTTAATAACAAGGGGAGTGGTATAATAAAAGTGTAAACTATACTACATAGAAAAGGAGAATGAATATGAGTTTTGACAATAATTGTTTTTACTGTGCAAAAGATCAAAGATTAGAGGATTTAATGATTAAAGTTTGTGATTTAGAAGCTTCTACTCTGTATTTGTTTAAAGAACAAACCTATAGAGGAAGATGTCTAGTAGCTTATAAAGAGCATGTGAATGAGCTTTTTGAGCTATCTGATGAGGACAGAAATGTATTTGTGAAAGATGTAGCCCGAGTAGCTAAAGCAATGAAGGAAGCTTTCGGAGCACATAAAATTAATTATGGTGCTTATTCCGACAAGCTTCCTCATTTACATTTTCATTTAATACCTAAATATGAAGATGGACCAGGCTTTGGTGGTACATTTGAAATGATGCCTAATCCAAAAGTTCTTTTAACAGATGCTGAGTATGCTGAACTAAGTGAAAAAGTGTTGGCACATCTTTAATTCTTTCTCCAAAGGTCTGGTGTAAAGAGAAGAAGGATAGGATAAATCTCTATACGTCCGATAATCATAATGAGAGAAAAGACGATTTTACTAAAATCGCTAAAGGTAGAGAAGTTTCCTATAGGCCCGACCACCTCTAGCCCTGGGCCAATATTATTCAAAGTACCAATAACAGAAGTGACAGTTGTAGTAAAATCAAATCCATCAAAGG
>JAEZKI010000081.1 GCA_023415525.1 Bacillota bacterium
GCTGGTATGCGTTCTTATGCTGTTACTGATTTAGTGAAAAGCATTCATCTTCGTACCCTTATGATTGGTACTTTAGTCCCTACAACTATTTTCTGCTTCACTACTTTTTTGACTTACTTTGCTATAAAAGGAATAGAAGTTGCCTATCTACTTTCACCTAGAACGGATACTTGTACTTATCCTTTCGTCTTACGCTTTGCTCATAAATTAGCTGGCCTTTTGCCCATAAAAAATAAGCTCTCTATTCGTCTTGCACTTAGAAAGCCTATTGCACTCTTACTGATATTAGGAGCTGTTACTACTTTTTCTATTATGTTTATTTTAGCTTATTCACTCAATCTGAGTAGCCAAAAGATCTATGACTCTCAAACTATGGGCTATTATTATTTATTTGATACCCATTTTAATAACCCACATATTCTAGAGAGTCATCCTACTGATAGCATGCCTTATCTCACAACTTCTGCTGTACTCAAAACATCTACTTTCACCTTAGACCAACAAGTCATTAGTTTTGAGGATAATAGTTCATTGTTTGAACTATTAGATGCTAAAGGCAATCCCTTGCCAGTACCTAAGCCTAATGAAATAATTATTGGTCCTATGCTACAAAACCTTTATCGTGTTCACTTAGGGGATACCCTCACCCTTTACATTAATGGCCGCAGTCAAAGCTTTGTAGTCTCTCAAATAGCCTTCAATGCTACTCTCAATAGTGTCTACATTGCACCTTCTGACCTACAAAGCTTACTCTCTCTCCCTGACCATACTTATTCTGGTATTTGGAGCATGACTCCTCTTTTTAACGAACACCCTGTCATCTCTCAATCTCAACGTCTTGCAGATTTAGAAAGAAACTTTGTGTCTAACCACACCAGCGCTATCATTAATCAAGTCACTGGTTGCTTGATAGGCTGTATTCTCCTCTTCCTAGCTCTTTTATTAAATTTCCAAGATAGTAAGAGGGACATACTCATCTTAAATCTTATGGGCTATCCATTACCTGCTATTCGTAAAATGCTTATAGACCTTTATAGGCCCATTATTTGGCTATTTTATTTTCTTACTCTATGGCCAAGTATACAAATTGTGAAAAGCATTTTGAAATCTCTTTCTCTACAAATAGGAGATTACATGCCCTTTCAAACTAATCTATTTGTTATCATGGGCATTTTTATAGCCTTAAATATTATTTATATGTTCGTTCAGTTCACCTTTAATAGAGGTATTAAAGGAATAATTAAAGCTGATACTCTTTATGAATATACTAGTAACGAATAATGTCTGCTTACTACCATATGTATCTGACCTGAACATGGTTGAGCTTCTACTATTTCAGTTCATTTTACTACTTGAATGACATTACTATAAAAACCTTTTTGGCTATCACTAACTATTTCAAGTTCTCCGTTCTCAATGAAGCATTTAATCCTCTTTGCAATAAAAACATCTCCTGTAGGAATTCTTTGGTTGCCTAAGGCTCTTCCTATCAGCTCGCCTACCTTGCAGGTTTCTTTAGGAAATTCCTTGCGAATTAAATCATCATAATAACTTTCTAGCGCACTAATTACCTTACCCTTTTCAACAACTCTTAAAGATGAATTTTCTGATTGCAGTTTTTTCCACTCTAATGACAGCTCCCTTACTTCTTCTTTGGTCAATGTTTTTTCATGATCTAAAAATGTGCCAAATAGTTCTGCTGGAACTTCACTCCAACTCCAATATTTCATAGAGGGCTTATCTTCTCTTTGACACTCTTTAGGCAAGGAAATGATGTGAATTTCTGTATCTGTATTAACTAGTAAATCTGCAACGAATAACAGCCCACAAGCTGCTTCGGGCGTATGATCTACCCATACCCTCACTTTATCAGCACCTTGTTTCAATCGTTGTAAATCAGTCATAGTATTGGACCAAGATTTCAATATGGACTTTCCTAAATTCTCTAGCTCACCATGGGGATTGAATGCCAGCCATGAAAAAATAAAATCTTTTCGAGGACATTGTTCCAACTCTATAGGCGCAACAATATCTCCTTCAGCAAGGCAAAAACAAATTCCTAATACATCTTTTGTGTTACCTCCAAGAGAGATTGCTTGTTTCATTAATTCTGTTCGTTCTCTTTTGAATTGTCGTAACGCCTTTCTTTTCTCAAAAAAGGCTAATAATCTATTTTTATTGGGGGACATAATCACTCCAATTGTACCTATTGAACGTGTTTTCCCACAGTTCTGTGCTATCTTTAAAGCATTTTTAACCGATTCATTAAAACCAACTTCTAACATGCTATTCCTCACCTACTCATATATGATAATGTGAATAACCTTCTAAAACTTTAATAAATCCTAAACCTCAAACCCCATAGCCTTTTTTACAACTAACATCTGCTCGGTAGATGTTAACTTTTCCAAAAGCTTAAAGGCTACTCCTGATGCTGTTTCTGGGCAATATGAAGTAATTATATTATTGTCTATCACAATAGGTTCATTGACCACCTTAACCCCAAATTCACTGAGTTGTTTTTGTCTATATCCCCCATTTAGGTGATAGGTGGTCGCCCTTCTATTTTTAAGAACACCACTTTTACCAACCGGAAGTGCACCAACGCATATAGTGGCAATGATCTTATTCTGCTTGTTAAATTCTCGTATAACTTCTAGAAATTCTTCATGATAAGCCTCTTCATAAAACCCATATTCTTCAAACCCACCTGGAATTGCTAGTGCATCATATTCACCTACATTGATGTCCTCCATTATTTTATCGACAACAATAGGAATATCAAATGTACTTATAACTTGTTTCGTAAATCCACAAGTTATTACTTCAATAGTATATCCATAGTCATTTCTTCCCCACCCCATCACATCTACGAAAGGTGCAAATTCCATTGTTTCAAATCCTTTTGCTAAAAACAAGAGTATTTTCACTTGTCTTCCTCCCCTGTAAAAAATATAATTATCATCATACTACATTATTTTATATAATTCCATAATTATTAATTTTCTATCAGATACTAATGATATGGCTTCCATTTCATTAGTATCTGAGACCCTGTTGTGTTAAAATATCCCATTTTATTCTATTGTCATTTATCTCTTTATGGTGTACTATCCCAATATTTAAACTACTCAACCGTAGATGGATGGCTAGGTCGGTTTTGAACGTTTTGTCCTTCTCAGCTAGGTCTCTTCAAACTCCATTCTTTATTCGTTGGGGGCGTAAGAGGAAAAAAGTAACTCTGGAAGCTGCCTTCGTAGCGGCGCGCTTTTTAGCGTAGTGGAGATAAGAAGTCTAGAAAAGTTACTTTTTTATTCCTGTAAACTTTAATTCACCTTATTCCCAATACTTGAAATCATATCCATCTTCTAGCTCTCCAATTTCATATCCTAGTGCTTTTGTCAATTTGCTTTTGAGGCTACTATACCATCCATTCCAAATATCATCTGGCATTATACCCGCAATTTGAATCCCACCAGGTTCAACTGAAGCCCATAAGTCAATATTTTTTCCACTCCATTTTACTTCTTTATCATTTCCTGCCCAATATGGCATAGATTTATAAATTTCACCTATTTTACACCATACTTCTTCTGGTGTAGTGTAATGAATATTTAAATTAATATCATGATGTTCCATGCTTTCTCCCCTTCTCAAATTTTAATATATCATCTCATAAAATATCTATTTTAACTTTATTTTAGTACTCTAATGAATTTATATGATTTTTAACTTGCTAATGCTTTCTACTCATTATGCTTTTAGCATCTTCTTATCATTTACCACTTTCCAAATAACATCTGAATAATTTTTAACTGTTAATTTCTTGCTTAACATAGGCTTTGTTCCAATACCTAAGTTATAGACTTGATGGCTCCAATAAGCATGATAAGTTACACTCTCTAACGTGCTATACAAAAATAGATCCATTCCCTCACAGGCATTTTCAATATCCTTTAAAAATTCCTATATTCATAACTTCCTCCCCCCTTCCATAATCTCTACCCCTAATAGTTTATTAAATAATAATAGCACAATGTAAACATACTTTTCAGATTAAACTTTCAAACAAAAAGGACGCTCCATCTTGTA
>JAEZKI010000083.1 GCA_023415525.1 Bacillota bacterium
TAGGCCAAACTTTTGAAGCTGAATAGGAATAAGGATGTTTTCAAGTGATTGTAGGATAGAAGTGAGAAAGCGATTAGCTGTAATGGGAATAGTTAGTACCATCAGTTGGTTAAAGGTAGTATGATAAGCCACACTAGGAGGCCTTAGGTGGAGCTTCTGTTTTTTGACTTTAAAAAAGATAATGGTCATAACAAAGGAAAAAGCTTCCCCGGCACACATTCCCAAAACACCTAATGCACAGGCATATTCTAAACCTTTGGGAATAAAAAGGCCTGCGAAGAAGTAGATAATAAGCATACGCATCACTTGTTCACCAATTTGTGCAATGGCTGAAATAGACATTTCTTGGCGCCCTTGGAAATATCCCCTAATACAACAAGCTGTACACATAAAGGGGATACAACTGGCAAGAATACGTACAGAGAGTGTTGTAATGGGTTCATGGATAAAATAGGTAGCAATGGAGGAGGCAAAACTAAAGAGTAACAGAGACAAAAGACTACTAAAAGGTATACCAATACATAATGCCACCTTAAGCACTCGGAGGGCATTACTATGCTGTTCCTTGGAGGTATACTCTGCCACTAGCTTTGAAATCGCTAAGGAGATGCCAGCAGAGGAGGCCGCCCATAGAAGCATATAGATGGGAAAAAGAAGTTGATAGAGCCCCATACCTTCAGCTCCCATGACATTGGACATATAGACTCTAAAGACAAAGCCTAAAAGGCGAGTAATAAGGCTGGCAGAAGTAAGGATAAGTGTACCTGCAATAAGTGTTTTTTTCTTCATAAGTGCTCCTTTCAATATAAAAAGTGGACAATACAATTAGTACAATTTATGAGATAAGCAGGGAAAATATGTGAATACTCTTAAATAAAAAGAGATTAAAGGTTTCAAGTTGAGAAGGAAGGTTAAATTAGATATAATAGGATGTGAAGGTATGTAAAGTGGAGGTGAGTAGCAATGGAGACAAAAAATTGGAAAGAGATATTACTACCTTATACTCAAGCAGTAGAAGAACTTAAAATTAAATTTAAAAGTATTCGTACAGGCCTTATTAGTATGGATGAATATTCACCCATTGAGTTTGTAACAGGGCGTGTAAAAAAGATATCTAGTATATTAGAAAAAGCCAAGAAAAAGAATATTGCTTTAGAAGATATAGAAGAGCAAATCGAAGACATTGCTGGAATAAGAATTATGTGCCAATTTGTTGAAGATATATATAAGGTTGTTGATTTTATTCGCCAGAGGGATGGTAAGGACCTTTATATTGAAGAGGAAAGAGATTACATTACCAATACAAAAAGTAGTGGTTATCGGAGCTACCATATCATTATTCGCTATCCTGTTCAGACAGGCCATGGTGAAAAGATGATTTTTGCAGAAATCCAAATTCGTACATTAGCCATGAATTTCTGGGCAACCATTGAGCATTCTTTAAGATATAAGTACAGGCAGAACATGCCAAGCCACATTCAAGCGCGCTTGACAAAGGCGGCAGAAGCAGCTTATAAGTTAGATGAGGAAATGGCAGAGATTCGGGAAGAGGTACTAAAGTGTCAAGAATCTTTTCAATTAGAATCCCATGTAGTGGCGGATATTTTTAATAAAATTCAAGCTTTAAGTGCTAAAAAGGCTCCCAATGAGATGAATGAGATTTACGAAGTGTTTTGGAGCTTATGGGAACAAGGGGATGTTGAAAAGCTAAAAGCCTTTAGTGAGGGACTAGAAAAAGAGAATTAGACGAGACAGTGAGATAAATAGAGGGGGAGATTTAATTGCCAATTCGTGTACCAAATGCATTACCAGCTATAGAGGTATTACAGAAAGAAAATATATTTGTTATGGATGAAAATAGGGCCATTAAGCAGGATATTCGTGCTTTAAAAATAGCCGTATTGAATCTCATGCCCATTAAAGAAGAAACAGAGGTACAGCTTTTAAGGTTATTAAGTAATACACCACTTCAAATTCATATTACCCTTGTAAGGCCTATTTCACATGATAGTAAAAATACGCCAAGGGAGTATTTAGAAACCTTCTATCAGACCTTTGCAGAAATAAAAGAGGATAAATTTGATGGAATGATTATTACGGGAGCGCCTGTGGAGCAACTGGAATTTGAAAGTGTGAATTACTGGGATGAGCTAACAGAAATTATGGAATGGACTAAAAGTCATGTGACCTCCACCTTTCATATTTGTTGGGGGGCTCAAGCAGGCCTGTACTATCACTACGGCATAAAAAAATATCCATTAGAGACTAAAAAGTTCGGCATTTTTGAACACCTCAAGATGAACTATGAGAAATTACTTCAAGGGTTAGATGATATTGTTTATATCCCTCATTCTAGGCATAGTGAAGTACGCAAAGAAGATATCCTAGCCTGTGACAAGCTAAAGCTCTTACTTCATTCCGAAGAAGCAGGCGTGGCTCTAGTCATTGCCAATGAAGGCCGACAAATTTTTGCAACAGGTCATGCAGAATACGATCCAAGCACCCTAGATAAAGAATACACCCGTGACCTAAAAAAGAATCTACCCATTGAGATGCCTTGTAACTACTATGTAGATGATGAAATGGAAAAAGGAACCCTCGTTCGTTGGCGTTCCCATGCCTATATTCTTTTCTCCAATTGGCTCAATTACTACGTCTACCAAGTAACACCTTATAACTTGGAAGAGATAAAGTAGAGGTATTGGGAGACAAGGAATTTAGCCAATTGGAAGTGTTGGATAAATGATTACAGATTTTGGAAAAATGGCGTATTTTTAATGAAAATGGCGTAAAAATGGAACAAAGTGGCGTAAAAGTGGCGTAAAAAAATAATACGAAATGGAGTAAAAAGTAGTATCAAAAGTATCCTAAAAAAGAAGACTTAAGATTTAATCTTAGGTCTATTTTTTTTTACCATTTTTCTTCCTTAATAAATAATTCATAAAGGCCTCATATTGGCTTCATAAAGGCCTCAAAAAAGCCTTAAAAAGGCCTCATGGGCAGTACAAAAATGTGGATTAAGCTTTTCTTGTAGCGAAACACGACAAGCAGACTTAAATACAATGTTTCGTTTTACAAGAAAGGAGGTCAAAAACAATGCTACACAACTTAAGAGCAGAGATGGCAAGATACGTTATAACAGGTCGTGATATTGCAAGATTGCTAGGGATTAGACCTGCAACAGTATCTGCCAATATGACAGGGAAAAGTGATTTCACTTATTATGAGGCACTTAAGATTAAAGAAGCTTTTTTTCCACACTTAACCATGGAATATTTATTTGAAGACTAAAGGAGAGACATCATGGATTTTACAA
>JAEZKI010000448.1 GCA_023415525.1 Bacillota bacterium
GCGATAGGTGCATAAATACTCAATGTCTCCTCTGCTTTTTCCCGTTGTTTTTCAGGAGACATATATTTAAGTGTCTGCATATTATGCAATCTATCTGCGAGTTTAATGAGCACGACACGAATATCCTGGGCCATGGCCAAAAACATCTTGCGATAATTCTCTGCTTGGATTTCTTCTTTTTGAAGTTGTCTATTTTGAGAAGAGAATTGAATCTTCCCTAATTTGGTTACCCCATCCACAAGTAGCGCTACCTCTTTATTAAAAAGACGCTCAACATCCTCAAGGGTATAATCTGTATCTTCTACCACATCATGCAAAAGGCCGGCTACAATGGACTCTATATCCAATTCTAGGTCAGCAAGAATACAGGCCACCTCTAATGGGTGAATAATATAAGGCTCACCTGATTTTCTAAATTGACCCTCATGAGCCTTCTTGGCCAGTTGATAGGCTTCTTCTACTAACGTCAAGTTATCTGAAGGGTGATAGGAACGTATTCTTTTTATTAGTTTGTCATAAATTTCATCCGACATCGTTTACCCCCTTGTATAGTCCACTTTCGCACTTAAATCTTCACACTTCTTTCATTTTAACTTATATTATAGACCATCTTGTAATAAAAATTCAATGCTAATATACATAATCATATGAGATCTGCACTTTTTCTGGCTCTTTTTTTAAAATTAATAGGGTTTTTCCTAGAATGAACGCCCTTTAAACGCTTATAAATGTATAGAAAGTCGCTTTCCTAACATGCAAAAAAGTAGATAAATGAGTATCTCTACCTCTTATCTACTTTTTCTAAATAGCTTCTCTTATCCCCTTACTCCTATCTACCTATTTGTATTTTTTTAGCAAATTCATAATCTTGTCATTGACACTATAATTAGGAATACTGGTCTTGGAAAATTGTATAAATGAACTATTATTTTCATTCAGCCACATGAGGCCTTTTGGAGCCAATATATTGTGTACACAGTTATACATCCAGCCTATATTATTTTTCTTCAAAGCCAAAAGCCACTGCTCATGATAAGCCACATATTGGTCAGGTGTTAAATCCAGCGTATCGGTTCCTATCTCGGTCATAATAAAGGAGACTTTATTTTCCTCCGCACAATCTATAAAAGGTTTTAAATAGGTATTGGAGAAATAATCTGCATCCAATACATGAGGCGGGTTATCTTGATTTTCCACACGTTGACCTTCTTTTATTGCTATTGTTGGCAAGGGTTCTATTCCTACATACATACCATATAAACTATGGGTTGGAATAGTTAACGTCTCTTCATCTTTTTGCTCCAAGCTTACAGCCAAGAGTTGACCTGCTCCTTCAGGTTTTAGAGTAATATCCTTTACACCTGCTTTAATAGGTACTTTAACACAGGTTGCCTTTCCCTGATTTGCATAGTCTACTGCTCCTTGCAAGCATTTAGCTCCATCATAAACAGCTAGCGTCCTTCCCTCATAAAGATAGTAAATCACCAATTGACCTTCTTTAAATCCTTTTTCACTCTTTAGTGTCAGCTGTCCACTTTCCTCATTATAGTTCATAGGCAAGTAAGGCATTGGCCATTTAGGTTCTGTATGGATATTAAACTCTTCTTGAAACCTTCTTTGATCCACATTATAAATGTGGGTATGAAGAGAAAGACAACACCCTTTTGCTGCTAATTGATAAGGTACTTGCTTATAAACATCATTCACTACTAGAATTCTTTCAGGTGAATACTTCCACATCTTATCAATAACAGGTGTTAGCACCTTTTCATAAAGCTCTAAATTGCCATCTGGTACAGCAGGTTCAGCCAAGAGTTCAAAGCTTAAAACGCCACTTGGGATATTGGCATAACGTTTTGCGAGTAGCTCCATATATTGACTATAAAGGCCTTGTGTGATTGTATTTTCAAAAAGCTCCCCATTAGATTGTACCCCTTCATTTTCCCATGATGTATTCCACTTATTAGGTAAGCCTGTTATACTCAACATAATATGCACATTATGCTTCATCCCCCAAGCTATGAGCTCATCTAATTGTTCTAATTCTTGTATGTTAATCTGTGAAGGGTCATTGGGCTTTCCTAAAAAGGAAAGACTATATACAACACGGGCACAATTAAAGCCATTCTCTGCTAGATACTTGATTTCATCCTCTACCCAATAATATGGTCCCCCTGTAAAGTCATTCCATCTCTCATCCTTATAATTCACAGATATTTTATTTTCTAAAATATAACCTTTCCATGCAGGAAGTGCTGCCGCATTCACCTCACCTAAACGGCAGGCTTTAAGGATCTCAGATGTAATAATTTTATCGGAATAACTTCCTAGTTGGTCGATTCTCTTATAAGTAGCACTCTGACTTTGAACAGCAGTTTTCTCTATTTTAGGAGAAGTATACCCATACAAATGTGCCTCTAGCCATTTATCTGCTTTTTGATAAAAAGCTTCTGGCAATTCGTGTCCATGACCTGTGTAATAGAGGAATGTGGCATCCTGATGTCCTAATTCTTTAAGCTTACTTTCTAGAGCTTTATTGGATAAAGGATTGTAAGAGGAATCCTCTAATCCTGTACCTGTTAAAATCGCTATTCCTAAATACTTTTTGGCATAAGGAAATGGATTATATTGATCGGCTAAAGCTTTTATCTGCTTATTATCAAGCTGAGGCTTACTACGCTTTGCCTCATCCCCATGAAAACTATAAATAGGACTATCCTCTCCAAACATAGAGAAATCCACACAAGGTAGTTCACTTACTATAGCAAAAGGCTTATACTTTCCAAAAGCAGGATATAACATAGAAATAGTTCCTCCCATGGAACAGCCACGAAGAATCAATTTGTCCGTATCTACCTCACCTTGGTCCTTATAGTATTCCACAAGAGCATTAAGATCATCAATAGACTGTACAATACCTTCTATGTCAGACATTCCCCCTCTCGAACTTTCTCCATATCCCCCTACATCAAATATAACAGTATAAACTCCCTTACTTATGGCTTCCCATATAGCCGTTTCTAAAAAATCTTCCTTACAGCCTCCACCCCCATGGGTTATAATCATTAAAGGCTTTTTCTTTCCATCTGGTCGACAAACTTCAATAGCCGGAATATCTCCTACATCTAGTCGACGAATACGAAGTCCACTAGCTGGTTCTCCCACTCTCTTTATAATATCCTGTGCTACTGCATTTAATTCTTTGGGTGTACTAGCTACCCTTTCTGTAGTTTGAACTTCTTCTTTTCCATTTACTCCTTGTGGTGTATTGGCATAAAGGCATCCTGTAAAAAAAAATAAAAAGGCAAGTATCATACAACATAATTTCTTCATTTCTTTTTTCTCCCCTCACTTATTGAATACTCTTTTTTTATTATATGACATTATCAAAAATATTCAATATAATCAATTTAAAC
>JAEZKI010000479.1 GCA_023415525.1 Bacillota bacterium
GTATTAATATTAACTTTGGAGTCCTCTTTAGAAAGAGTATCCTGTTTTCCTTGTTGTGCGGTGTACTCTTCTCTATTTTCATATGAATTAATGAATTTGTCAATTTGTTCCCCCTCTTTTGGCACAACTATTTTTTCATTGGGGATAATAGGACTGGCTAAATTTAAATAATAAGGTGCTGCCTCAGGTGTCAATCCCCCACAAAGTTTTAAGAGGTCATCGATAATAGCCCCTTCCTCCATATAATATACACCTGGATGAATGACTTCACCACAAATATAGACAGGAACTTTTGCCTTTTCTTGCAATGGGATTGGAGGAGGCTGTGGACTTGTGATTTGTGTCAGAAGTTGAAGGTCAGCTATGTCCTCCTCTTCGGGTTCTTTTTGCTTTTCTATTTCCGCATCCTTCTTATCTGTAGAGAGTTCCTCTTGAATAAAAGTCTCTACAAGAGGACGTTTAGCAATTTGTACACCATAACCCACTGCTAATAAGAGACCTATACCCAATAGGGCACCTCCAACTTGATACTTTTTTTCTATTTTCATCAATTTTGTCACCTCTTACATAAAGTCTTAACCTTTTTTTAATAAATTAGTCACTATCCCTTTTATAATTCAAGAAATATCTGTTATAATTGCTTATGGAAAGGGGTCGAAAAAATAATGAACTTTAATTTCTTGACAAAAATAAGTCCTTGCCTACTCATCCTGAGTCTATGTATGCCATCTTTACAAGCTACAGAAGTTACTTATACTACACCTACAGTGGGTGCTGAAGCAGCTGTTCTTATGGACGTTAAGTCTAAAACCATTCTTTATCAAAAAAATGCAGAAGAGACTCTTTACCCTGCTAGTATTACAAAACTAATGACAGCTTTATTAGCCATTGAAAATCTCAAACCAACAGATACCATTACTTTTTCAAAAGAAGCTATTTACAGTATTGAAAGAGGCAGTAGTCATATTGGTATGGATGTGGGTGA
The DNA here is from genome assembly GCA_023415525.1 of Bacillota bacterium. GTDB lineage: Bacteria > Bacillota > Clostridia > Lachnospirales > Cellulosilyticaceae > Sporanaerobium. The sequence goes on from JAEZKI010000479.1 coordinate 986, forward strand.
ACAAATTACTGTAGATCAAGGACTTCATGGTCTTCTTTTAGAATCAGCTAATGAAGTAGCTAATGGTCTTGCTGAGGCTACCAGTGGGACGATTGAAGATTTTGCCATACGTATGACAGAGCGTGCCAAAGAATTGGGGGCTAAAAATACTCATTTTATGAACCCTCACGGATTGGATAATGAAAACCATTATACTTGTGCCTATGATATGGCACTTATTGGTAGTTATCTATCCACCAATCCTTATTTTTTGGAAATTATGGGACATAAAACTTATCAAATTCCCTATACCAATAAAACCAATGAAATTCGCTATCTCTCTCAACAACATGGCTTAATGAATGAAATACGTAATAGCAAACTTTTTCGCGAAGATGTCATAGGAGGTAAGACGGGTTATACTGATATTGCTAGGCATACTTTAGTTACTATGGCCAAACAAGGCGATGTGGAATTAATCGTCGTTATTTTAAAAGCAGATAGTAAAGAGATGATGTATGCTGATACCAATGTCCTTCTTGATTATGGCTTTGATGCTTATCGCACACTGTCTCTCCATAGTCCTGAAAGCACCTTAAAGACTTTACCACTCTATAGCATACGTAGTGGGGAACTTTATCAAGCTGGCAATGTGAGCATTGGTGTCCAAAAGCCCCTATCTCTTTTAATGCGTAAAGATATCAAAGAGCATGACCTAACCACCCAATTAGATTTACCAGAGTATTTCACCCTTGGAACAACTAAAGGAAGTATCATAGGAGAAATTAAGTATCTTCACAATAACCAAATATTAGCTAAAAATGACCTCATCATTCAAGACATTAGTTATCTTCCTTCTCCTTATACAACGGTTACTCCTACACCAGAAAAGCCTCTCCAGTTCCCTTCCTTTAAGATTCTTCTCATGATAGGTGGCTTAGTGGGGATTGTGATTTTTCTTTTTCTCTTCAATAAATGGAAAAAAAGACGACGCCGACAAAAGGTTAAATTGCGTTTAGATAAACTCCTTAAATAAAGAAGGAGAGAAATTTCCTTACTTCTATTTAAAAAGAGCGTATCCTATTTTCTTTAGGGTACGCTCTTTTTCTTTAAAAAACTAATTGAGGGGCATCTTTCCAAAGGCGATTTAAGCCATAAAATTCTGCCTCTTCTTTGAGTAATATATGGATAATGATCATACCATAATCCATTAAAATCCATTTAGATGTCCCATAACCCTCTTTTTGACGGACACTAATCCCCTCTTCTAATAAGCTATCTTCTATCTCATCGGCAATGGCTTGTGCATGTTTCACATTGGAAGCTGTTGCAATAACAAATAAATCAGCCAAAGGAGTCAGTTCATGAACATCTAAAATCTCTATCTCCTCACTACTCTTCTTATTAATGCTATTAAAAATCTTTTGGGCAAGATATTGGATTTCTGAATTCACTACTTACTCGTCCTCTCTTTCCTGCTTGGTGTAATAAGGTGCATATTCTTCAATTAATGAAAGGGTAATGGGGTGGGGCTCTTGTTTTAATATATTGGTTACGTAATTATAAGACGAACACAAGGCCACATACATGGCTCTATTTAAATCATACATAGCTAATTGGCGAATTTCTTCTTTTGCTTTATAAGGGCTTCTACCTGCTTCTGTCATATCTGCTAAATAAATGACCTTTTCTAAATCTGTCATATGTGGACGCCCAATGGTATGAGAAGCAATACTTTGTAAAATAGAAGGGGTATTAATCTGCCAGTCTCTTTTTAATATTTCTGCTGCAATTTTTCCATGTATTAAATCAATATGTCGCTCCTCAAAAGGATCTAATGGAATGGCATAAGTGCTACATAATGCTTTTTTTTCTTTTATAGAAAGTTCTTTAGCTACATCATGAAACAAGGCTGCTAAAAAAACTTCATCCAAGTTTAGTTGATGAATCTTGGCAAATTCCAAAGCCATTTCAATAACGCCTTTTGTATGAGCATAACGTTTAGCAGACAAGCGCGCCGCAACATAATCACACATTTGACTCCGCTCTTCCGGTGTTAAGCAAATGGCATAACGATACAAATTATATTTTTTTATATAATTTTCTACCTCTTGAGGAACTAAATACTTAATAGGTTTTTGCCCTTCTATACGTCTTCTGATATCTGACGATGAAATAGCTAATGCTGGAACCTCTAGAAAATGTATATTTGTCTCATACTTCCTTTTAAGCTCTTCAATTTGATGCAGCAATTCTTCTTTATTATAGCCTGGCCGAGTAACGGCTACGAATTCACAAATTTGTAAAAGTTCACCTGAAGCTTTCCAAGTTAATATTTTATGAATGGCATCCGCCCCTGTTATAAAGTATAACTTCACTTCGTCCCCATACATCTTTTTGAGTTCTTTTATGGTATCAATGGTATAGGTCACACCTTCTCTATTAATCTCTAATTTTGAGACCTTGAAGCTGGGGTTTGCCGCAGTAGCTAATACGGTCATTAAATAACGATGCTCACTGGTTGTCATATTAATACTTGATTTATGGGGTGGATGCCCTGTTGGTATAAAGAGCACCTCATCAATTTCAAACTCATGTCTTACTTCCTCTGCCGTTACAAGATGTCCAATATGAATAGGGTCAAATGTCCCTCCCATTATAGCTAACTTGTGTGTGGCACCACGTTGTGGAATCATACACTCTTTCTCTCCTTTGTTATATAGCCTAAATACTTTTCTTATTATAACCCATTTTTATAAATTTGACAGTCTAAATCTTTAAAATCATTTCTTTAATGAAGTTTGAATAAATTTCTCTTAAAGTCTATAAAAAAAGGCCACTAGATGTTATTTCTTCATCTAGCAACCTTTAACACTTCCATTAAGGAAGCATGATTTTTCTATTTTCCTTAGCTGGCTTATAAAGCACAATTTTTTTGCCAATAATTTGAACAGGTATAGAA
>JAEZKI010000094.1 GCA_023415525.1 Bacillota bacterium
GGACCAGATCATTCCACAGCAGGGGCTGTATGGGTTATTAATAATCTTAGTGAGAAGAAACAGGGAATAGAAGGATTAACAGCTCAGTTAATTGCTATTTGTATCATGTCTCATCATGGAGGGCTAGTTGATATATTTGATTCAAGAGGAGAATCACCCTATCTACGACGTCTAGATAAACTCAATGAAGATGAACAATGGCAGAAAATGTATTTGCAAGTTGTAGAAGAAATGGAAAAAGTTTTAGATATGAAACATCTACGACAGCTTTGTATAGAAGCAATTGAAGAAGTAAGAGATATATTTAGTAAGGTAGTAATAGGAGATAAAAGTGCACCTGAGCAAAGGTATGAATGTGGTGTTCTATGTAAATATTTATATTCATGTTTAATCGATGCAGATAGATATGATACAGCTACTTTTATGGATGGGCTTTCTATGCAGTTACCAATTGATAATAAGGGATTATGGGGTGAATTGGTAAATCGATTCGAAGATAAAATTGGAGCATTTAAGGCAGATACAGAGATAAACAAGTTGAGACAGTCTATATCAAAGGCTTGCTATGATAATGCATTAAAAAGTAGTGGAGTTTATACATTAAATTGTCCAACTGGTTCCGGAAAAACAATGGCATCACTAAGATATGCATTACATCATGCTGAGGCTCATGGCAAAGAGAGGATATTTTATATTATCCCTTTTATTACAATAACAGAACAAAATGCGGCAGAGATTAGAAAGATATTAAGTGTAACAGAGAAGGATGAATTAATTGAAAAGAGTATTCTAGAGTTACATTCAGCTAAAGAGGAAGAGGCAGAGGATAATCAAGAAGAATTACATGAAGCGGAATTATTAGCTGAACGTATGAATGCTCCAATGGTTTTTACAACAATGGTTAGATTTTTAAATACTTTTTTTGCAAGTGGTACTAAGAATATGCGAGGTATTCATGCCTTTGCCAATTCGATTATTATCTTTGATGAGATTCAAACGATTTCACCGAAACAGATTGCCATATTTAATGGAGTCATTAACTTTCTTACAGAAGTATGTCATACAACCGTGATTTTATCTACAGCAACACAACCCCTATTAAATCGTACACCAAGGGATATCCCCAATTTGCTGATGAAAAGTGGTTCAGAGCTATCAGGCTGTAATAAAGAAATGTATAAACTGTTTAAAAGAACAGAGATTGTAGATAAAACGGAGATAGGTGGACATACAAAAGAGACAGTAAGCTCTTTTGTATGGGAATGTGTACAAAAAAATGGTAATGCGCTTGTTGTGCTTAACACAAAATCAGCAGTGGTTACTTTGTACGAAACAATGAAAGAAAAATATGGTGAGAGAGCAGAAGAAGAAAAGATTACTTTCTATGTATTATCTACCAATCTATATCCTAATCATCGTAAGAAAAGAATTGATGAAATCAGAAGGAAACTAAAAAACAATGAGAAGATGATAGTAATTAGTACACAGTTAATAGAAGCGGGAGTAGATATTAGCTTTAAGACAGTCTTTAGGTCACTAGCAGGCCTAGACAGCATTATTCAAAGTGCAGGTAGATGTAATAGGCATGGAGAAAATGAACAAGGAGTATTTGGACAGGTTTATTTGATAAATCCTGATTTTGAAACACTAGGCTCGTTGGAAGATATTAAAAAGGGGAAAAATGCAACAGAGACCTTACTCGAATTGTACAGAAGAAATAAGCAAGAGTTAGAGGGTGATTTAAGCTCTATTAATGCAATTGAAACGTATTTTACATTATTTTATCAACAGCAAGTAGAGAATATGACCTATAGATTTAAAGAAGGTAATCGAGAACTCAAAATGTATGAGTTGCTAAGTGATAATAAGGAAATTAAAACTGATGGCGAGAAAAACCTTCATATCGTGAAAAATTCCAGAACAATTATTAATCAAAGTTTTAAAACTACAGCAACACATTTTGAAGCAATAGATACTAGGGGCAAATCAATAATCGTACAACATGGAGAAAGTAAAGTCTATTTAGAACAGTTACTATCCTTAAAGTGCTATGGAGATAAGTATAAACTATTGAGACAACTACAACCATTTGTTGTTAATATTTCAGAAGGTACATTTAAAAAATTAGGAGAGGCTCTTCACTACTATGAACAGCTGGGCATCTATGTATTAAATGAAGATTACTATGATGAGGTATTTGGTGTTTCAACTACCCCAGTAACAATGACATTTTATGATTTTTAGAAGGAGATGAAGAAATGAAGCCTAATATAGTTGAGTTTGTTGTCCATGGAAGATATGCCCTTTTTAGTGATCCGATCAATAGAATGGGTGGTGAAAAATTCACTTATCAAGTACCGACTTATGAAGCGTTAAAGGGTATTATTAGCTCTGTTTATTGGAAGCCAACATTCACTTGGGTAATTGATGAAGTACGTATTTTAAATCCCATAAGGTCTCAATCTCAAGGCATTAGACCTATCATGTATGGAGGAGGCAATACGCTTTCCATATATACCTATCTTTCAGAGGTTGCTTATCAAGTAAAAGCTCATTTTGAATGGAATATGAATAGACCAGAACTAGAAGGAGACCGTAATGAAAACAAACATCATAATATTGCTAAACGTTGTATTGAGAGGGGAGGAAGAAGAGACATATTTTTAGGAACAAGGGAGTGCCAAGGCTATGTAGAAGCTTGCTGTTTTGGAGAAGGTGGAGGTTTTTATGATAAGTATGGAGAGATGCCACTGGGTGTTATGTTCCATGGATTCACCTATCCTGACGAGACAAAATCGCAGAAACTGATAGCAAGGTTTTGGAAACCTATTATGAAAGATGGCATTATTACCTTTATCCGTCCAGAAGCTTGTGAAATAAAAAGAGAGTTGTTGCAAACCATACCAAAGAATTTTAGCTTTGATATTAATAATATCTTAAGTGTAGAACAATTTGATTGGTGCAAAGAATTTGGAGGTGAGGCTAGTGAGTTGGATCAATGACTTATATCTTACTTACGAAAATAATGAGGAACGAGTGGCAGAAGATTTATCAGCCAAAGCGATTTTATTACCCATAGCTCACTCTACTCAAAATGCTCAAATAGAAATAGTAATTAGTAAAGAAGGAGAATTTGTATGCGCCTATCCAATTGCTAAAGAAGATGCCATCACGATTATACCTGTTACAGAGGATTCAGCAGCTAGGGGGAATGGAAATAATCCTCATTATTTAGAGGATAAGCTAGAATATATAGCTGGTGATTATGAGGAATATACAGGAATAAATAACAGTGATAAATATGGTAAGTTCCTAAGTTTTCTATGTAAATGGAGTGAATCTGATTATAGCACTATACAAGTACAAGCAATTAAATCGTATATAGCAAAGGCATCTGTAATAAAAGATCTAGTGCAAGCAAAGGTACTTGAAGAAGAACAGGGTGTGTTAACAGATAAGAAAATTGAAACAATTGTTCAAAAAGAAGCATTTGTACGTTTTTCAATTCAACCTTCTACACTAGATGATGTAGGTAAGGAGAAAGCCGTTTATAAAGACAAAGAATTATTTAAAGCTTATGTAAAGTATTATGTAAGTCAGCAAAAAGATGTTGATCTGTGTTATGCTTCTGGAGAAGTAATCCCTTGTTCAACGAAGCATCCCTCTAAAATTAGGCATTCAGGTGATAAGGCTAAGCTAATATCAGCTAATGATACATCTGGATATACTTATAGGGGAAGGTTTTCAGAGAGTTTACAAATTGCTTCTATAGGTTATGAAACCTCTCAAAAGGCACATAATGCATTAAGGTGGCTGATTGCAAAACAAGGGTTTTCAATTGGTGAATTAGTTATTGTAGCTTGGGAGATATCTGGGAAAGAGATTATTTCACCTACTGAAGATACGGATGAGTGTTTGTTTGGAGATGAGAAAGATGAAAATATTACAACAAACGAAGCCTATGCTAGAAAACTAGAGCTAGCAGCTAAAGGTTATAAACAAGACTTAAATGCTCAAGCTGAAATTGTTGTAATGGGCCTAGAGGCGGCAACAACAGGAAGGTTATCTATAAGCTTTTATAAAAAGATGATGGGCTCCACATTTATGGAAAATATATTGCAGTGGCATAGCACTTGTTTCTGGAGACATCATTATAAAAAGAGAGAAGATGAAAAAGGCTATAGGTGGTTTGTGGGAGCGCCTTCGCCAAAGGATATTGCAATAGCTGCTTTTGGTAGTAGAAATGATAAGCTGATTAAAGCAACTATTGAAAGAGTATTATCTTGTATTATTGATAAGAAGAGTATTCCAAGAGATATTGTTAAAGCAGCAGTAACAAGAGCATCTAATCCAAATGGATTTGAGAATAGTTATGAGTATATGAAAACAGTATCTGTTGCTTGTGCTCTAGTAAGAAAGAGTAGATATGATTATAGCAATAAAGAAAAAAAGGAGGAATGGGAAATGGCATTAGACAGAAATAATACGGACAGAAGTTATGTGTATGGTAGATTACTTGGAGCAGCACAGAAGCTAGAAGAAATGGCACTTTTTTATTCAGGAGAACCAAATAGGACAACAGCAGCAGAACGTTTCTGCCAGCAGTTTGTGAGGAAACCAGGAAAGACATGGAAAATTATTAATGATCAGCTAAGACCTTATATAGCTAAGTTAAAGGCAATGGATAACCGAGAAGATAAAGCTAATAGCAAAGCCAAAAAGAAAAGTTGGTATATTAAGGAATTGCAAGAGATTTATGATTTAATAAGTGAGGAAGATTTTAGAAAAGAAGAGTCATTATCAGAAGTTTATTTGCTTGGATATAATTGCCAATTAAATAGTTATGGAAAAAAAGATGATTTAGACCAGCAAGACGTAGATAGTTCTAACTAGCAATAAATAAGATAAAGATAATAAACATGAAAAGGGGAATGAATAATGAGTATATTTACAAACAAAATTGATTTTGCAGTAGTTTTTAGTGTGAAAAATGCCAATCCTAATGGAGATCCTCTTAATGGTAATAGACCTAGGGAAAATTATGAAGGATATGGAGAAGTATCAGACGTATGTTTAAAAAGAAAGATTCGTAATCGATTTATAGATATGGGTCAAAGTGTATTTGTACAATCAGATGATAAAAATGTAGATGGGTTTAAGAGTTTAAGTGATAGAGCAGCTAATGCACCTGAATTAAAAGAAGCAGGTAAAGATAAGGATAAATATGCTAAAGCAGCTTGTGAGAAATGGTTAGATGTAAGAGCTTTTGGGCAAGTATTTGCCTTTAAAAGTGCAAGCAAAGGGGATGGCGTCTCAGTAGGCGTAAGAGGCCCTGTTTCTATTCACACAGCAGTAAGTACAGAAAAAATAGATATTAGCAGTATGCAAATTACTAAGAGCGTTAATAGTGAGACCAAAGACAGTAAATCCTCAGATACAATGGGAATGAAACATCGTGTGGATTCTGCAGTATATGTGACCTATGGGAGTATCAATCATCAGTTAGCAGAAAAGAATGGATTTACAGATGAAGATGCTGCTCTTGTTAAGGAGGCTTTAATTACTTTGTTTGAAAACGATGCATCTGCAGCAAGACCAGATGGAAGCATGGAAGTATGTAAAGTAATTTGGTGGCAACATAATTGCCTAGCAGGACAATACTCTTCAGCAAAAGTACATAGATGTTTAAAGGTTATACCTAAGGTTGACTCTCCTAAAACTATAATGGATTACGAGATTGAAGTCGAACCATTAGAAGGGTTAAAAGTAGAGGTATATGAGGGAATATAGAGAAGATGAATTTTTAATGTTATCTGGGCTGCAACATTATGTGTTTTGTAAGAGGCAATGGGCACTTATACATATTGAGCAACAGTGGGTAGAAAACTTTCTAACTACTGATGGGAATATATTACATGATAAAGCACATGATGGGGCCTCTTTTGAAAAAAGGAAAGATACACTGATTTCAAGGGGCATGCCTATTCACTCTTACGAGCTTGGGGTCAGTGGAACCTGTGATATAGTAGAATTTCGTAAGTCTAGTAAAGGTATTTCAATACATGGTAGAGATGAAAAGTATGAAATCTATCCTGTGGAGTATAAAAGAGGGAGTACAAAAGAAGATAACTCAGATAGGTTACAAGTTGTGGCACAGGCCCTTTGCCTAGAAGAAATGTTTTGTTGCACCATAAATAAAGGTTATTTATTTTATGGAGAAATGAAAAGAAGGGTGGAAGTAGAGCTTAATGAAGGCATTCGAGAGGAAGCTAAAAAATTAATTGGTGAAATGCATGAGCTATTTAGCAAGAAGCATACGCCTAAAGTGAAAGTAAGTAAAGCTTGCAAGGCTTGTTCTCTAGAGAGTGTTTGTTTACCTAAAATTACATATCAAAAAAATGTGACAACATATATTAATAGAATGTTGGAGGAATAATAATTTGAGGAAACTATTAAACACGTTATATATTACCAATCCAGATGCATACCTCGCACTAGATGGTGAAAATATAGTAGTAAGGTGTGAAGAAACTGAACTAGGACGTGTGCCACTACATAATTTAGAAGCTATTGTCACCATGGGATATGTAGGGGCTAGCCCAGCACTTATGGGGAAATGTGCCGAATGTAATATAAGTATGACCTTTCTTAAGCCATCAGGGAAATTTCTAGCCAAGGTCACAGGAAAAGCCTATGGAAACATTTTATTAAGAAAAGAGCAATACAGATTAGCAGATAGAAAAGAAGAATGTATTGGTATTGCAAAAAACTTTATTATTGGGAAGGTATACAATTCAAGAGCCGTTATAGAACGTGCTATTAGGGACTATCCCTTGAGATTAGATGTAGATAAATTAAGAAATACATCTTCTAATCTAAAAGAAGCTATAAACTATTCTAGACAAGCCAGTAATTGTGACCAACTAAGAGGGTATGAAGGTGAAGCTGCGACTTGTTATTTTTCAGTATTTGATGAGCTTATTTTACAGCAAAAAGAAGAATTTATTTTTAAAGGAAGAACAAGACGTCCACCTTTAGATAATGTTAATGCGTTACTTTCGTTTTGTTACTCCTTATTAACAAGTATGTGTTGTTCAGCTTTAGAAACAGTAGGCTTAGATCCTTATGCTGGTTTTATGCATACAGATAGACCAGGAAGAGCGTCATTAGCATTAGACTTAATGGAAGAATTAAGACCTATTATGGCAGATCGTTTTGTATTAACACTCATTAATAAAAAGCTTATTACAGATGATGGCTTTCAAGAGAAAGAAAATGGGGCTATTCTAATGGATGATGAGACTAGAAGGACTGTTTTAAAACTTTGGCAGGAGAGAAAAAAAGAAATGATTACTCATCCATTTATTGATGAAAAGATTGAATGGGGGTTGATTCCACATGTTCAAGCAATGTTACTTGCACGTTTTGTAAGAGGAGATGTAGAAGAATATCCTCCATTCTTTTGGAAGTAGGTGATAGTCATGATGGTTGTTGTAACCTATGACGTAAATACAGAAACTCCAGCAGGTGTACGAAGACTTAGAAAGGTAGCTAAAGAATGTGTAAATCACGGACAGAGGGTACAAAACTCGGTTTTCGAATGTGTACTAGATGATGCACAATATAGAGAACTGAAATATAAACTTGAAAAAATAATAGATAAGAAAGTTGATAGTTTAAGATTTTATAAGCTAGGAAAAAGCTATCAGACAAAAATTGAACATATTGGAGCAAAAGCAGTTATAGACATTGAAGGAACACTTATTATATAGTGCGAATGTATAGTGCACATAAATTATTAAGGAGATTCGCACCAAAAAAATAGGGAAGATAATTGAAATAATAAGCTACATTCAAATAATTAGACTTAAAAAATTAAGAAATTAGTTATTTTGCTATAAAGAATATGAAAACTGTATAAGTGTATTATACAATTTTGCTGTCACTCCCTACGTGGGAGTGTGGATTGAAATCACTGCAATATGGACACCTATGACCTGCTAACAATGTCACTCCCTACGTGGGAGTGTGGATTGAAATAAATACTGGCTATACAACACTATAGCAGATGATGAAGTCACTCCCTACGTGGGAGTGTGGATTGAAATTCTATGAAAATAAACGAGAAAACTATTTGTGTAAGCGTCACTCCCTACGTGGGAGTGTGGATTGAAATCTCTAAAATGTCCAATAACAAACACTCTTTCCCTGGTCACTCCCTACGTGGGAGTGTGGATTGAAATTCTATTACTGAATGCCTGAATGAATGA
>JAEZKI010000003.1 GCA_023415525.1 Bacillota bacterium
CAATTGATTGTTTATTAGGGGTAAAAAAGAAAACAGAAGGGCGAGTAAAACTATTGGGCTTAGATCCAGAGAAAGATAGAAAACAGCTCTTTGAGAAGGTAGGTGTTCAATTCCAAGAGACGCATTACCAAGACAAAATTAAAGTAAAAGAAATTTGTGAGTTAACGGCATCACTTTATAAGGAATCTCTAGATTACAAAAAACTTCTCAAGGAGTTTGGATTAGGCGAGAAGCTCAATGCTTTAGTGGAAGAGCTATCTGGAGGCCAGAGACAAAGATTGAGTGTATTATTGGCTGTACTTCCTAATCCAAAGCTCATTTTCTTGGATGAACTAACAACAGGGCTAGACCCAGAGGCTAGATGGGAGATATGGAGACTGATTAAGGACTTGCAGAAAAGAGGGACGACTATTTTCTTAACTTCTCACTACATGGATGAGGTAGAAAAGTTGTGTGGAGGAATTGCTATTTTAAAGAAGGGTAAAGTCATTGTTACCGGTACAGTAGAAGAGGTACTTCAAAAAAGTAACAAAGCTACCTTAGAAGAAGCGTATTTATTTTATGTACAGGAAGGAGATAAAAATTATGAAGACATTTATCACACTTTTTAAAACAGAGTTAAAACTTACTATACGTCATTTAGATCTCATTGTATTTGGTATTGCATTTCCCATAGGGGTTATGTTGTTATTAGGAACGGTTTTTGGAGATAAGGTTCAAAGTGGAACAGAATTTACCATGGTCCAGTTATGCTTTGGAGGTACAGTAGCTGTAGGAATATGTGCAACAGGATTAATGGGGATTCCCCTTACTTTTGCAGACTATCGCCATAAAAAGATATTAAAACGTTTTAAGGTAACCCCCATTAGTCCACTTCGACTATTAGGTGCCCAATTCCTTGTACAATTTTTAATGGCTCTTGTATCTGCTTTAGGTGTTTGGGCTGTGGCTAGAGGTGCTTTTGGTATGCAGTTTAAGGGTTCTGTTTGGAGCTTTATAGGTGTTTATTTAGGGGTTCTTTTATGCACTTATAGTATAGGCATGATTATTGCAAGCTTAGCCCCCAACATAAAGATTGCCAATCTCATTTGCACATTTGTTTATTTCCCTATGCTCCTTTTGTCAGGAGCAACCGTTCCTTTCGAAGTATTACCAAAAACAGTGCAACATATAGCTGAAGTATTCCCAGTGACACAAGGTATTAAGCTTCTAAAAGGAGCTGTAGTGGGAGAAGCACTCATGGTAAATAGTGGAGCCTGTATAGCACTCGTACTTATTACTTTGTTGGGAATAGGTATCACAGCAAAGTGTTTTCGCTGGGAATAAACTTGCCCTCCTTTTCTACTCTAAAATTTAGTGTTTGATATAAATCAGTACCATTAGAAATAAGCTTGACGCTACCCTTAGTTTTAGGTATATACTAAGGGTAGTATAGGTCAAGGGGATGAGCGGATGTATTCTATAGGGATGTTTTCAAGAATGAATAAAGTAACAACAAAGACCTTAAGGCATTATGATGAACTCGGCTTGTTAAAACCAGCTCAAGTAGACACAATGACAGGTTATCGTTACTATACTTCTGAGCAAATTTTAGAGTTATATAAAATCTTAAGTTTAAAACAGATGGGATTATCATTAGGGGATATAAAAGAAAGTTTACGGAATCCAGAGGCTATTGATTTGTTTTTACGCATCAAAGAAAAAGAAGTGGAAGAGGAAATCAAAAAAGAAAAAAATAAACTCAAACAGATACAAAGTTATTTAGCATTTATGAGGGGAGAGGGAGAGCGTATGTATACACCTGTTATCAAAGCTTTACCTAGCTGCATTATTGCATCTATGCGTCAGATTGTAGGAAGTTATGAGGACTTTTTTTATCTATTACCTAATGTAATGGCAAAGGAAATGGAAAGAGTAGGTTGTGAATGTGCTGTGCCAGAATACTGCTTTAATATCTATCATGATGGAGAGTATAAAGAAAAAGATATCGATGTAGAAATGTGTGAAGCCATTACAGAGCTCAAGGAGAATACGGAAATCCTCACCTTTAAGGAAATTCCACAGATTGATACGGCTATTTGTGTTCTGCATAAGGGATCTTATAGCACACTAGGAAGTGCTTATGATTTTGCTTTTAACTGGATTAAAAAGAATGGCTATGAGATTATAGCACATCCAAGAGAGAGTTATATTGATGGAATATGGAACAAAGAAAGTGAAGAGGATTGGTTAACAGAGGTTCAAGTTCCTGTACGAATGAAATAATAAAAAAGGTACTAGACAAATAAAAAATAGTCTAGTACCTTTTTTATAGAAATTAATCCTTGATTTTACTAGGAAGGGGATGAGAACCACACTTTTCTACTAAAGTATCAAAGGGATAAGGCTTACCCCAGATATAGCCTTGGATAACATCACATTCACATTGCTTAAGGAAGGCTAGCTGAGCCTCATCTTCTACGCCTTCAGCAATAACTTGAAGGCCTAAAGTATGGGATAGTTTAATGATGGCATCTACCATTTTAGAGGTATTGGAGTCTTCCGAAATATGGTCGATAAAGGATTTATCAATTTTTAGAGTATCAATAGGGAGTTCATGAAGGTAACCTAAGGAAGAATAACCAGTGCCAAAGTCATCAATGGCAATACGAATACCTAGGGCACTTAGTTCAGCAAGTATATTTTTGGCATAGTCTGTAGAAGAAATAAAGATGGATTCAGTAACCTCTAATTCTAAATAATGGGGATCAAAGCCCGTTGTTTTTAGAATATCATTAATCATAGCTACAAAATATGGATCATTTAGTTGAATGACAGAAAAGTTAACGGATAAAATAGGTTTTTCCTCAAAGTGCTTCTCCATACGAAGGTAATGGGTACAAGCAGTTTTAAGGACCCACTTACCAATAGAGATAATATCACCTGTCTCCTCTGCAACAGAAATAAATTGAAGAGGACTTATACCCCCTAATAAAGGAGATTGCCAACGCACCAGTGCCTCAAAACCACGGAGCTTCTGGGTGGTTGAAGAGAATTGCGGTTGATATTCTAAGTAAAGTTCGTCATTTTTTAAGACATTTCTAAGAAGACTTTCAACCTCGAGTCGTTTAAGGGCAGTAGCTTGAATATCTGCCGTAAAAAATTCAATACCATTCTTCGTTGTTCTTTTGGCCTTATACATGGCCATATCTGCACATTTTAATAAGTTATAGACATCTTTGCCATCTCGGGGATATTGAGATATACCAAAGCTGGCAGAAAGATAAAGTTCCTTATTGTTATAGTAAAAGGGGAGAGAGAGCTCATGATAAAGAGTTTCTACATAAAGTTCAATTTCTGTAAGTGTTAACTCCTCAGTAATAAAAAGGGCGAATTCATCCCCTCCTAGTCGGCCTAGTATGTCTTTACGGTGAATAATAGGTGTCCACCGTTGGGCAATCTCCTTTAAGAGAGAGTCACCGACAGGATGTCCCATGGAATCGTTGATTTTTTTGAAATTATTAAGATCAATAAAAACAACGGATAATTCTTTACCTGATTCTTCTCGCTCCTGCAACAAGTATTCCAAGGTATCAATAAGAAGTTGGCGATTAGGAAGTCCAGTTAAATGATCATAATAGGCTAAGGTATGTAGAGCATTTTCCTTTTCAGAAAGGATTCTATTATAGAGAGCTAGTTTTTGGTTTTGTACATTTAAGGTATCTTCAGAGGCTGATACCTTTTTATAGAGGGTCAAAAGCTCATTACGTTGCTCCGTAAGTTCAGATAAGTTACCGTTAATTTTTTTGAAAAGAGAATAGATAATGGTGCTAGTGATAAATGTACCCAAATAAGAAGTAACACCAGGAGCAGCTGCTAAATTACCTTGAAAAAGAGAGCGAGAGATAAACAGACTTGCTAGGAGCGTTAAAGAAATAGCAGTAATATAACCCGTTTTCTTTGCAAATAAAACAAAGAAGACACTAAGCATGACGTGAAGCTGGGCAATTAAGCCACAAAGGATATAATAACGGAGAGTTTTTATACCATGAAAGACCACATAAGTCAGGAAAGTTTGAAATGAAAAGGTTGATAAATAAAGGATAATCCCTAAGACTAGAAAGATTCTAGTTTGGAGAGCGGAAGATTTTTGATGCACAAATAAGGTTTTATCTAAAGTGTCATTTTTTAGTGGCTTAGATGAAAGAGTGTCCTGACTCATAATTTACCCCTTTTCTGTTAAGGTTGATTTAAATAAATCTTTTGAATTTAATTAATAATTTAATTTTAATTTATATTTTGATTATACATAAAACGTCGACAAAGGTAAATTGATTTTGTCTATTTAAAAAATAAAAATCATATTGAGTAGAATAATATACTCTAAGGTAAATTTAAGGGAGCACTTACAAATAATAGAAAAGTCAGAATATTATATTGAATCAAAAGGGAAGATAAGCTATAATAAAAGAAAAGTAGGGGAAATAGAGTAATTACCCAATAAAGTAAGTGGAGGAGAAAAATGGAATATAATATTTTTGGAAATGATTTACCTGCAGTATCTATTAAGCTCAATAGTGGTGAAAGTGTATTTACACAATCAGGTGGAATGGCTTGGATGGAAAATGGGATTAACATGGAAACGAATGTAAAGGGAGGCCTTTTAAAGGGACTTGGAAGAATGTTTTCAGGAGAATCTCTGTTTATGGTAACTTATTCTTCTGTTAGACCAGGCGCTGAGATTGTTTTTTCTTCCACTTTTCCAGGAGGGATTATTGATTTTAACTTAGAGCCTGGCAGAGAAATCTTGGCTCAAAAAAGTGCTTTTCTTTGCGCAGAGCAAGGAGTAGAATTAAGTGTAAAGTTTACTCGTAAAATTTCAAGTGGTTTATTTGGTGGAGAAGGTTTTATTTTACAAGGTTTATCTGGCAAAGGGACTGCTTTCTTAGAAGCAGCAGGAAGTATTGTTAAAAGAGAACTTAGGGCAGGAGAAGTATTGAAGGTAGATACAGGAAATGTAGTTGCTTTTGAAAGTAGCGTAAGTTATGAAATAGAGACTGTTAAAGGCTTTGCTAACATTTTCTTCGGAGGAGAAGGCCTATTCCTTACAAAACTAACAGGCCCAGGAACCGTTTGGCTTCAATCACTAACCATGCAAAATGTAGCTGCACGAATTATTCCTTTTATACCAAGTACTAATAAATAAGAATACAAGAAAAATGCCTTTTAGAGAATTAGCAAAAGCTAATAATACTAAAAGGCATTTTTTTATAACTTAGAAAAGCTCTTGATATTTTTCTTCTTTAAAGCCAATGACAATGGTTTTGTCAGTAATAAGAAGAGGTCTCTTGACAAGCATACCATTGGTAGCTAGAAGTTCTATAGCTTCCTCAGTTGAGAGAGTAGGAAGCTTATCTTTTAGCTGAAGCTCCTTATAAAGGTTACCACTGGTGTTAAAAAACTTTTTAACTTCTAAACCACTTTGTTTTAGCCAAGCAGCTAGTTCTAAGGAACTAGGATTATTTTCTACAATATGACGTTCCTCTACTTCCACTCCGAGATTTTTTAAAGAAGCTAAGGCACGTTTACAAGTTGTACATTTGGGATAATGTAAAAATAAAGGTTTCATAAATAACTCCTTTTAAACGATAATTATTTTCCTTTATTTTAGCATAAAAGTAGAAAAAGGTCTAGCCATAACGTTTTATAAAGCCACAGACTGTTTGCCAGTAAAGAGAAGGATTAACTTTATGGGACATAACATGACCAGCTCCTTGGATGACTAATTTTTCTTTATCTTTGAAGCCCATGCCAATATACTGACCTTCGCTTTTACCATGGCTTTTTAAATCAGGGGCTAAAACATTAAACCCCTTTTCATAAAAAAGGCGGATAAAGTCTAGACTAAGGGCATCAATACGATAACCATGTACAACAATGACCCAAGTGTGGGAAGGGTGATAGGGAGTCATTTCATAAGTATTAAGCCAAAGGCCATCTTTTGACTGAAGCCTAATGGTTTGACTATGACAACGGATCCACTCCCTTTCTTCTGGCGAATTAAGGCCTGAATTGGGATTATAGGGTTGTTTTTCAAGGACATCATTTCGGATAAGAGCTCCTTTATAAATGAACCAACTACTTATAAAGAAGAATACCAAAAATAAAAACAGAAAAATAAAAACGAGAAGCACACTTTTCACCTTCTTTCGAAATTCGAACATATGTTCTGTAAAATATTATAATTCAAGAAAAATAAATTATCTATTAATATTATTTCTAAAATTTAGTATTATAAAAATATGAAATATGAGTAAAAATGCCACAACATAATAAAGCATAAGACTTGACCTGTACGTTAGGGATAGGTATAGAATAAGGTTAAAATA
>JAEZKI010000056.1 GCA_023415525.1 Bacillota bacterium
GCACCATTTTGAACCCTTACCTTACTCCACAAGTAATCCATAGATAGAAGGGACTTTAGCATCATCATACTGCCATGATAGGTATACCCTAATTCTTTGAAGTTATAACCCATAGCTACATAATTGACATTACTAGGATAAACAAGGGCTTCCTTACATTCACTTAAGTCAAAATGCATATTAAGTGGAGTAATGGCTTCGTCTTTTAATTCCTCCATGGCTTTTTCTACAACTTCTATAACCTCTTCCACCTTCTCCTCATCTACAGTTAACCCAACGATTAAGCGCGCCTTATTACTTAATGTCTGATATACCTCTTTTAAGGCTTCTACTATCTCATGTTGCTTATTTTCCCAATTCTTTTCAATGTCACAAACAAAATGATAAAAGGTGAGTCCCTTGGTTTTTTCATCAAAAAGCTCAGCTCCCGTAAAGTGCGAAAGCATACGGCTGTAAGCAACCCGATGTCCTTCTCCACTTAAGCTACTTTCCATAATGGCTTTCATCTCTCGAATGATCTCTAATAGCCTATTTTTGTCTTCGAATAAGGTACAGCAAAGAATTTCCTTCATTAATTCCACTTGCTCATTAACTTTACCAATAAGTGCTTTTGATTTTAATAAGAATACAGGCAAATATTTTTCTATGGAATCTGAAGCATTCATGGCTTGAATATGATATTCCATTCCCCCTATATTTTCATCAATGGTCATAGAAAGCTCTTCATAGGAATGATGGGTTGTATCTAACTTTCCAAGCATTCCTACAATCATACCTAAATAGGGCATCTTCCCATCTTCTATATCTTCTAAGCGTAAATACCAGTTTAAATAAACAATTTGATTCGTAAAAACAGGGGTAACAATATAGTCTGTTTTCCCTTTTTGAATGACTTTATAACGCGGATAAGTGGTCTTCTTACGCAAGTCCTCCTTTGTTAAAAGGGGAATCGTATGCAATGCCTCTTCGCTATCTTTTTTTTCTTGGAAAGCATTAAAGGCTAAGGTATCTGCTACGAGTTTTTTAAGTTCCTCAGGGGATAAACTTGCTTTATAGCTGGCTAGCTTGGCCGTTACCTGTTCTTCACTTTCTTTTTCAAGCCCTACTTTAGGATAAAGTTCAACCTTTGTGCAATGCTTGCTCTCTAGTAAGTATTTCTGAATTAATTTTTCAAAGTAGCCTTTTTCACTTTGTTGTTTGAGACTCTCTAGGGCCTCTTCAAAGCGTAAATAAACAAGAGGAGAAGCTTCATAAATCCAACTTTTAATAGCCGCTATACCATAAAAAAGTCCCTTGGAATAACCACTGGAATCACTTTCTCGTAGTTCAAATTCTTTTACTTGTAAGGCACCATTAATGAGAGCCTTAGGTAGTCCTTCATTAACAAGCTTTTGTAATGTCTCTTGAATAAGGGTATAAAAACGCTCCCTTTTTTCAGGCTTAACGTTTTTAGCTACAATACTAAAAATAGGCTGCTTTAAATGAGTTTGGAACATACCATATACATCTTCACCAATTTCTTCTGCTATAAGCGCCTTTTTAAGAGGTGCTGCAGGCGTATCAAGAAGTAAATATTCCAGTATACCCATTCCTAACATCAATTCTCTATCAGTCATTTCACCCACTACAAAATTGTAGCTTAAAAAAAGACCATTTTCTTTACCTTCTGTTGCAGAGTAAAAGGCCTTCTTGCATACAATTTCACCCAAAGGTTGTTGTGTTTCAATTTGGCTAGTAGGTTCTAAATACTCGAAGTGAGAGAGATATTGTTGGTCAATATACGTGAGAATCTCTTCTGTATCACTATCTCCATAGATGCAAATATAACTATTAGAAGGATGATAATAGGCTTTATGAAAGGCTATAAAATCTTTATAGTTTAAATCGGGAATATCTAAAGGTGCACCACCTGACTCATGCCTATAAGTGGTGTCAGGAAAAAGAGAAGACTTAATCAAACGGAAGGCAATTTCTTCTGGTGAAGAAAAGGCACCCTTCATTTCATTATATACAACACCCTTATATTCAATAGGGTCTTCCTCTTTCTCAAGGTGATATCGCCAGCCTTCTTGCATCAAAATCTCTTTGGAATGGTAAATATTAGGAAAAAATACAGCATCTAAATAGACATCCATAAGGTTATGAAAATCTTTGTCGTTTTGACTAGAAATAGGATATAACGTTTTATCTGGATAGGTCATGGCATTAAGATAAGTATTTAGTGAACCTTTAGCTAATTCTACAAAAGGGTCCTTAAGTGGATATTTCCTAGAGCCACAAAGAACGGAATGTTCTATGATATGAGCTACTCCTGTGCTATTATGAGGGGGTGTACGAAAACCTATACAAAAACTCTTGTGCACATCCTCATTTTTAATCACCAAAAGGTGTGCCTTTGTTTGATTATGGGAGTAACACTCTACTTGACCATCAATTTCTTTAATATATTCACTCTCTACGAGAGTATAACCTTTTATTGTTTTTGCCACATTGTTTCCTCCTACTTGTTTTCAAATCTAGAAAAAATAGTCTGTAGTTTCATTATATTCTTCTTATTATACTTTGTCTACCTTACTTCTTATTAGCTTTAGTATGTGTTCAGAAGGTAAAAAAAATAACACCCACTTTGGGTATTATTTTTTACCTTCTACTATTTTCTTCCTTTTATTCTTCTTTTTCATTAATTTGATTATTCATCATTTTTAGTTGTTGACGATTATCATAAAGCTCTCTTAATACATCCGTCACATAAGCTTCAAAATCTTGCATTTCCTTATGTACAGTCTCAAGGCATCCTTTGAGTTTTAACTCGACACTACGTACGATGTCATCGGCATAGGCCGTTGAACCTGACTGAATTTCTCTGGCATCGTTTCTAGCTGTTTCAATAATTTCCATAGCTCTTTCTTTGGCATATTGGGTAATCTCATGCCGTTCCGTCATATTTTCAAGTTTCTCATGGGCTTCTTCAATAATGAGATGGGCTTCTTTTTGTGCTTCAGCTAATATTTTATTACGTTCTTCCACAATCCAAACCGATTGTTGTAACTCTGTTGGTAGCTTAAGACGGATTTCACGAATAACTTCTATCATTTCTTCTCGATCTACAGATATCCTGCTTGATAAAAACCCCGTTTTACCTTCTTCGATCAAATCTTCTAGTTGGTCTAATAAAACAGCTAATTCTCCACATCTTGCATTTTCATCCACCAATTACCCCTCCTTACATAAATTTTTCTTTTAGCTTTTGACCTACATAAGTAGGAACTAAATCTTGAAATTGTCCCTTAAACATCGCCAGCTCTCTTACTGCACTAGAGCTTAAAAAGGAATACTGTGCGTTGGTAACCAAAAAAATGGTTTCCACCTCTTCTACTATATTTTTATTGATTTGTGCCATCTGCATTTCATGCTCAAGGTCTGTAATAGCTCTTAAGCCACGAACAATCATGTGCGCCTGTTTTTCCTTCACATAATCCACGAGAAGTCCTGAAAAACTATCTATTTCTACATTAGGAAGGTGATCTGTTACCTTACTAAGCATATCCATTCTTTCTTGTGTTGTAAATAATCCCCCTTGCTTTGCGGGATTTATTAAAACAGAAACAATAAGATGATCTACGAGCTTAGATGCTCTTATAATAATATCCATGTGACCATTTGTCACAGGGTCAAAGCTACCAGGATAAATACCTATTTTCACCTTTTTATTCCTTCCTTAAAAAACATAATGTTGTGGTTTTATATGTCTTTTCTTTCCATAATACCAAATCTTGTGGTAAAGTTACAAGAGTATTTGTTCCTCTTTCTAAAATAATATATCCATTTTCTGAAATTAAATCACAAGCTACAATTTTTTTTAGAATTTCGTCAATATAAGTCAGTGCATAAGGAGGATCCATAAAAATAACGTCAAACTTTTCTCCCTTAGCCTGAAGCTTACTTAAGGCTTCTAGTACGTCACAGGTATAAATAACAGCCTTATCCCCTAAACGTGTACGCTCTAAATTCTGCTTAATACACTGTAAGGCTTCTTTTCCTTTTTCAACAAAGACCGCTTGATGGGCTCCTCGACTTAAACTCTCTATACCTATTCCACCACTTCCACTAAACAAATCTAAAAAACGACACTCTGGCATATCAAAGGCAATCATATTAAAAAGCGTTTCTTTGATACGGTCAGTTGTTGGCCGAGTATCTAGGCCTTCGGGACAAACCAAATGAGTTCCTCTACATTTTCCACTAATAACGCGCATGACTTGTCCTCCTTTTATAATGCATGGTGTAATTCCTCTCTCATAATGCGTTCTTTCACTTCTTCTACCAAAGCCTGTACTGTGGTAGCTCCATAGAGTGTCTCCTCTTCTCTCAGTCTTGTGGCACAAGCTTGTACTTCTTTAAGAATCTTAGCATCTGTATATAAATTTGCAATCTTCATTTCCGGCAGACCATGTTGACGTGTTCCAAAAAACTCCCCAGGTCCTCTTAATTTTAGATCTGTCTCTGCAATGACAAAACCATCTGTACTCTCTTCCAT
>JAEZKI010000129.1 GCA_023415525.1 Bacillota bacterium
TGGCTTAAATGACGAAGTACTGCGTAACTTTGGGGAGCGTTTTGCTTATTTACAGAACTTAGAGGCCCGTAAAGAGCAAGTGACTAAAAGTATTGAAGAACAAGGGAAGATGACGGAGGAATTAAGACAAGCCATTGAAAAAGCCACAACAGCTACAGAGGTAGAAGACCTTTATTTACCTTATCGTCCTAAAAAACGTACCAGGGCTACTATTGCCAAAGAAAAGGGGCTTCAAGATTTAGCAGAAGCCATCAAGGAGCAAAAAGAAAAAGATATCTATGCCTTAGCTCAGCAATTTGTAGATGCTGAAAAAGGTGTGGAAACAGTAGAAGAAGCCTTAGCTGGTGCCAAAGATATTTTAGCGGAAGAAATTTCAGATGAAGCCAGTCTTAGAGGGGCTATTCGTAAGGTTACCTTCCAAAAAGGACTATTGGTTTCTAAAGCCAAAGATGAGAAGGAAAAAACAGTTTATGATATGTATTATGACTACAGTGAAAAGTTAAGTACTTTGCCTGGACATCGTATTTTAGCCATTAATCGTGGGGAACATGAAAAAGCGCTTTCTGTAAAGATTGAGGCACCTGTAGAAGAGATTCTAGCTTATATGGACAGGCAGGTTATTCATAAGGAGAGTACAACACGTGCTTTACTAGAGGAAGTCCTTCAAGATAGTTATAAAAGACTCATTGCACCTGCTGTAGAACGAGATATTCGCAATGAGCTTTCACAAAAAGCCGAAGATGGGGCACTGGAAGTTTTTAAAAAGAACCTACATCAACTTTTAATGCAAGCCCCTATTAAAGATCATAATGTAATGGGAGTAGACCCTGCTTATCGTACGGGTTGCAAAATTGCAGTAGTTGATGGCACAGGTAAAAAATTGGCCAAAACGGTGGTTTTCCCTACACCTCCTCAAAATAAAACAGAGGAAGCCAAAGAAACCCTTAAAAAGCTCATTGACCAGTATAAAGTAGATCTTTTATCGATTGGAAATGGAACAGCTTCTAGAGAGACAGAAAAATTTGTAGCAGAAATGCTGAAAGAAATTCCAAGACCTATTCACTATGTTATTGTCAATGAGGCAGGGGCCTCTGTATATTCAGCCTCTAAGTTAGCCACAGAGGAATTCCCCAATGATGATGTAGGGGTAAGAAGTGCTGTTTCCATTGCTAGAAGACTTCAAGATCCATTAGCAGAATTGGTTAAAATTGACCCTAAAGCTATTGGGGTAGGTCAATATCAACATGATATGAATCAAAAACGTCTAGAAGAAAGCTTAGGTGGTGTAGTAGAAGGTGCAGTAAATGAAGTAGGCGTAGACATTAATACAGCCTCTGCGTCTTTACTTCAATATGTAGCTGGTATCAAGAAGACCGTTTCTCAAAACATTGTAGCCTATCGTGAGGAAGTCGGTAAATTTGCTAGTCGTGCAGAGATTAAAAAGGTAAAGGGCTTAGGACCTAAAGTATTTGAACAATGTGCAGGTTTCCTTCGCATTACGGATGGCAAAAACTTTTTAGATGCCACAGGTGTCCATCCAGAATCCTATGATGTCGCTAAGCAGCTTATTGAAAAAGTAGGTTATACAAAAGAAGACTTAAAGAAACGCAATTTTGCAGGCATTCACCAAAAGATAGGTGATGTAGAGACCCTTGCTAAAGAGTTAGGAACAGGGGTTCCAACCTTACAAGATATTATTAAAGAACTGGAAAAACCAGGACGTGACCCTCGTGAAGATATGCCAAAGCCTATTTTACACAGTGAAGTATTAGAGATTAAAGACTTAAAGGTAGGGATGAAGTTAAAAGGGACTGTTAGAAATATTGTAGACTTTGGGGCTTTTGTGGATATAGGTGTTCATCAAGATGGGTTGGTTCACCTTTCTCAAATGAGTCAAAAGTTTATTAAGCATCCTCTAGAAGTGGTCAAAGTAGGGGACATTGTAGAAGTTTCTATTATTGGGGTAGATGTGGACAAAAATAAGATTTCCTTAAGTATGAAGCAATAATAGGAGTTTGAATTGATATAATAATTAAAATAAAAAAATAATTGACATTATCAGGTTGAATTTTAAAACAATTGTGTGTATACTTAATACAAGTGAATAGAAAAAGTATGTCACATTCTTCGGGGCAGGGTGAAATTCCCGACCGGCGGTCATAGTCCGCGAGTGAAGCTTAGGTTTCATTGATCTGGTGAAATTCCAAAACCGACAGTACAGTCTGGATGGTAGAAGAGTTGTAATTTATGAAGTAAGCCTTTTTACTTACGCCTAAATTAGAGCAATCCACCTTAAAGAAGAGTGGATTGCTTTTTTGATATTCGCATAAACTATCTTTTAGGAGGAGTAAAAATGCAAAACAATGTTAAAAAATTAACTTCAATGGGAGTATTAATTGCCCTGTCTGTCGTTTTGGTGTACTTTATTCACTTTCCTATTTTCCCTATTGCTCCCTACTTGGAGTATGACCCAGCAGATATTCCTATTCTTATAGGTACTTTTGTATATGGGCCTTTAGCTGGTTTTATTATTACGGTAGTAGCATCTATTATTCAAGGAATGACAGTAAGTACAGGAAGTGGTTGGATTGGAATAATGATGCATATTTTGGCTACAGGAAGTTTTGTATTAGTAGCAGGAAATATTTATAAGAGAAATCATACTAAAAAGGGAGCCGTTTTATCACTTATAGTGGGAATCTTAACAATGACGGTTACAATGATTCTATGGAATCTTTTCTTTACGCCTTTATTTTTGGGTGTACCTATGGAAGCTGTATTACCATTAATGTTACCTGCTATTATACCTTTTAATTTATTAAAAGCAGGGGTTAATGCTGTCATCAGCTATGTACTTTATAAACGTGTTAAACAGTTTTTGACAGGAACACACGAACAAGTAGCTCCAAGTAAGCAATAAAGAGTAGAACTTGTTTTATAGATAAGAGAGAGTAAATATATTAAAGGCCTTAAACAAGAAGAGTTAGTTGATGTGACACCCATAAGTTAGATTTTTAGGTCTAACTTATGGGTGTCAGTTTAATTTTAGTTTAAGGTCTTTTTATATGTCTGTTACTAAAAAGAGAAAAATTTAGGGGATTAAAGACGAGAGGTACATATAATTATTAAAGAATAAGCCATACTAAAGGTGGAAATTAATATTTGATAGATGGAGGTAGAGAATGAAAAAACGCATTTTAATGATGGCTTTAGTAATAAGTATTGGTATGACAACTCTAGGAGCCTCTTTTTGTGTACTAGCATGCCCTAATTGTACCCAAGTTGTTCAAATGGAGACCAATGCTTGTCACAAAATGTATCCCAAGTTAGTAGCAGCTTTAGAGGCACTTAAAGCAAAAGGCGTGATAACGGATAGTACTATCAAAATGTTTTATGCGTACTACGGTAAAATGAAGGATCAACTCCCTGCAGGAGATGAAAAAGCCCTTTTAGAAAGTTTATATCAAAACAAGCTCCTTTCTAAAGAAGTTTATGAACAACTCAAACAAGCTATAAAATAGGCTACAAAGTGAGTTAAAGAATCAAAAATATCTAAAGGTTTTATATCAATAAGCTAACAAAAAAATCTTAAACTTAGGATGCAACGGAGTTTAAGATTTTTTTGTGGCTAAATGCTTTCTCAGGGAATTTAAAGAGGGATTATTTGAAAGCATTTAAGATAAGTTTTACCTCTCCATAAGAGGTGAAAGGTATATTAAGGAGAGAAAAGGCAATATTTAGTAAGAGGAATGGGGAAAGAGGTTGAAAGTTTGTGGGCCTCGTATTAAAATAGGTGAATAGGTAAAAACAGGAGAGGACTAAAAAATGTATAGTTATGAAAGTAGATCAGAAGAACAGACCTATCAAAAGGGATATGAAATAGCCCGTAAGGCAAAAGTAGGTGATATTTATTGCTTGATTGGCGATTTAGGTGTGGGTAAAACTATTTTTTCTAAAGGTTTTGCCAGTGGACTGGGGATTACTGAGCCTGTAACGAGTCCGACTTTTACAATCGTACAGGAATATGAGGGAAGTATGCCTCTTTATCATTTTGATATGTATCGTATAGAAGATCCAGATGAATTAGAAATGATAGGGTATGAGGATTATTTCTTTGGTGAAGGGGTTTGTTTGGTGGAATGGGCAAACAATGTAGAAGAGGTTATTCCAAAAGAAGCAAAGTGGATAAGTATTGAAAAAGATTTAGAAAAAGGTTTTGATTACCGAAAAATCACAATAAGGTAGGTGAGAAAGATGAACATATTAGCTATTGATGCTTCAGGTATAGCAGGGAGTGTGGCATATATTAAAGAAGGACGCTTGGTAGGAGAGTATTATATCTGTCATAAATTAACCCATTCTGAAACCATTATGCCTATGCTTGAACATATGAAGAATCTCATTGGAATAGATTTAGAAAGTTTAGATGCTATTGGTGTAACCAGTGGACCAGGTTCTTTTACTGGGCTGCGAATTGGTGTGACCACTGCTAAAACCTTGGCGCTTGCCCTTAATATTCCTGTTGTGGGGATACCTACATTGGATACACTGGCTTATAACTTAGTAGAGACAGAACATCTTATTTGCCCAATAATGGATGCCAGGCGCAATCAAGTCTATACAGCCCTGTATAAGTGGGAAGGGAAAGAGCATAAAAGGTTAACGGATTATTTAGCCATAGATTGTGATGAGTTTATAGAAACGCATCTCAAGAGAACTGAAAATGTCCTATTCTTAGGAGATGGTGTGTGGAACTATAAGGAGAAACTTATGGAAG
>JAEZKI010000149.1 GCA_023415525.1 Bacillota bacterium
CCATTTCACTGGTTCGCGTAAAGCGCGTATCTTTTCCATTTATTAGAACACTACCACTAGTAGGAGTCTGGAGGCCATTAAGTTGCTTTAAAAGAGTAGTTTTACCTGCTCCATTTTGCCCAACTAATGCCACAAACTCCCCTTTTTTAATCTCTAAGTTAATTCCTTTTAGAATTTCAGGTGACTTCTTACTATATTGATAGATTAAATCTTGTAATTTAATCATCTTCGCCCCTCCCCTCAACCCCTATCTTCTTCAAGATAGAACAAGTCTCTTCTACATTAGTAGGCATAGCTCCTGCATAAAGCCCTGCTTCTTTAAGCCTTGCTACTAACCGTACTATTCGTGGACAATTAATACCTAGCTCCTCTAGCTCTTCATAATCTCCAAGTATCTTCTTAGTGGGGCCATCTAGTAAGAATCTCCCTTCCTTCATTACTAAAAGGCGAGAGCAATATTCACTGAGAAGCATCACCTTTTGCTCTACAATAACAATAGTCATTTGACATTTTTCATTTAAACTTTTAAGAGTCTCAAAAATTAATTTACTTCCTACCGGATCTAGTTCACTAGTTGGCTCATCTAATACAAGTACTTTAGGACGTTGCGCAAGGGCAGCTGCAATAGCTACCCTTTGCATCTGCCCTCCAGATAATTCTGTAGTTCCTCTCTGCCTTAAACTAGAAATACCACATAGTTCTAGACTCTCTGTTATGCGCTTCTCTATCTCTTCCCTTTCTAACCCTTGATTTTCTAAAGCAAAGGCAATCTCATCTTCTACCTTTCCTGTTATCATCTGAGTATCAGGGTCCTGCAATACACTTCCTATTGTTTTGGAAAGCGTGCTGCAACTTACTTCTATCGTATCTTCCCCCTCTACATAAACTGCACCGTAGAAAGCCCCTCCCGTATAAAAATGAGGGATAATCCCATTAAGTGCCATAGTAAAAGTAGACTTACTGCACCAGAAGGCCCTATAATCCCTACAAATTCACCTTGCTCAATGGTAAGATTAATATTTCTAAGAGCCATCTTCTCTTCTTGGCTTTGCTCATAAGCAAAACTTAAGTTTTTTACTTCAAGCATTTTTGCCACCTACTACAGACTTTAAGGCAGGATAAAGTATGGTTACTAGTAATCCATTTACAAAAGCCGTTCCAAAAATAATAAGGGTAAAAGCCATTATTGCTTTTGTATTGATGGTCATTCCCATAAGTAAAAGGATCTTTAACATCAAGAAAAAGGTATAGCCACTGGCTAATGTACTTAAAAAAGTAATAACAAAAGGCTTTAAAGATACATTGCCTACTTGTAATTTAAAAGGCAGTTTTATCAAACTAATCATTACAAAAGCTCCTACTAATTCACTTACAATGTTAGCATAAGGCGTATTACCAGGTAAAAACTGACACATAATTCCTGATAGTAACCCAATAACAAGTGCTTCTATAAACTTAGGTCGTATAAGCAAAATAGCCAGACAATACATAGCAATAATAAAGTTAGGCTTTAATGGTAATCCGGCAATGATGGTATTAGAGAAAATTTTGAGAACAGCTCCTGCAGCTAATAATACCCCTATCAATAATAATTCTTTAACCTGTAACCCCTCATTACTATTCTTTCTTATTTCTCTTCTTTCCATTTTTACATCACTCATAGTGATTCCCCTCCGATTCATTATTCATCACTCAAAAATAATATTTAAACCCTTACTTTGCCTCTCTTTTATCTCTACTTTCTTGTTGCCAAATATTCTCCTACTGCCTCCACATCCTTATCTCCCCGACCGGATAGTGTAACAATGATAGAATCCGTATTTTTACAGGTTGGAGCATATTTAAGCGCATAGGCCAAAGCATGAGAACTCTCTATAGCTGGTAAAATACCCTCTGTCTTACATAATATAAGAAGGGCTTCTACAGCCTCATCATCTGTAATAGATTCATAGCGCGCTCTGCCAATTTCATTGAGATAAGCATGTTCAGGCCCTACTCCAGGGTAATCTAATCCTGGTGAAATAGAATAAACAGGTGCCACTTCTTTCTCTTCATCCAAGACACAAAGTGTCTTCATACCATGGAGAATCGTAGGCTCTCCTTTTGTGATAGTTGCTGCATGATAAGGTGTCTCTAGCCCTTTACCTGCTGCTTCAACACCGATGAGCTCTACCTCTTGATCTTCCATATAAGCCGCAAAAGAACCAATGGCATTGCTTCCTCCACCTACACAAGCAATAAGTGCCTTAGGTAACTTGCCTTCCTTCTCCAGAATTTGTACTTTTGATTCTTCACTAATAATTTGTTGAAAGTGCTTAACGATAGTAGGATAAGGATGTGGCCCTACCGCTGAACCTAATACATAAAAGGTATCCTCAGCTGAATTAACCCATGCTACAATGGCCTCATCTACCGCCTCTTTTAAAGTCTGTGTACCTGAAAGAGCGGGGACTACTTTAGCTCCTAACATCTCCATTCGAAAAACATTAAGTGCCTGTCTCTTCATATCTTCCTTTCCCATATAAACAACACATTCCAGTCCCATTAGGGCTGCTACAGTGGCTGTAGCTACACCATGTTGGCCTGCCCCTGTTTCAGCAATAAGCTTCTTCTTGCCCATTCGTTTTGCCAACAACACTTGCCCTAAGACGTTGTTGATTTTGTGAGCTCCTGTGTGATTAAGATCTTCTCTTTTTAAGTAGATTTTTGCCCCTCCACACTGTCTCGTTAAATTCTCTGCATAATAAAGAGGTGTTTGTCTCCCTACATAATCTTTGAGATAGTAGTCTAACTCTTTCTTAAATTCTTCATCATCCTTGTACTCTAAAAAAACCTCTTCTAGCTCCTTAAGTGCCTTTAACTGAGCCTCTGGTACATAAGCTCCTCCAAAACTTCCAAATACGTCTTTCATCATAATAAACCCCTCCATTTAGTTTGTTTTAAACCTAAAGAGTGATCTATGAACACTGGGTTATTTTTGGGCAAATAAAAAAACTATATCCTCTCCCTCTCTTGGGACGATATAGTTCGCGGTGCCACCCAAATTATGTACCTAGACCAAAGCCTAAAGCACATATCTCTTACAGATACGGTATTTAAAATACGATATCTTGTTCTTATAACGTAGAACCTACGGCATTGGCTACTTATAACTTCACCAAGCGTCTCCCAAACCCATTCCTTATACTCCCCTGTATCGGACCTCACACCAAACGCCGACTCGCTGTAACACTTCGTTATAAGTACTCCTTTTGTTCCTAGACTTTTACTTCCGATTTAATTATATATCATACTATTCTAGTTTAAATTATTTGTCAACTATTTTTTTATATTTTAGTATTTATATTTTTTATATGTAAATTTTTATTTTTTTATATTTTAAAATCTTCTGTCTATAAATACGAATATATATCATCCTATAAATATGAATATATACCATCGTTTATTTATAATACTTATAACACTTTATGGTGTATTAAATTAGCACAAATCCACAACGAATCATCTGATTTTTATTTATTTATTATAAATTTTATATATTTAATTCTATTTCACCTTGTTTTATGGTAGAATATTGTCACCAAGTATAACATATTTTTACTCCATTCAGAAAGGGTGTTGCCCCATGATTCTATTCAGCAAAAAGGCTTCCTCAAAAAGCAGTTTAAAATTTCCTTCTTCAACTAAAAAAGCTTCTAGATCTTCCGTAACTCCAGCTTCTCCTTCTAATAGAAAATCTAAACCTAAATTCATTTCTATAAAATTCAACTTGGTAGGAATGTGTATTAGTTTTGCTATTATCCCCTTGCTTATTATAAACTTGATTTCTACTTCTGTGTCTGAACAAGCTCTGTCTAACACCGCTTCCCAGTTGACAGCCCAAACCATTAAGCAAGCTGCTAATAACATGGAAGCTTCTATTGATAGTGTTGAAAGCAAAGTTATAGATTTTATTCTTACGGTTACCACGAAAAGTTCTACATTCTCTCAATGTTTTTCTTCTGATGTATTAACAAAAATAAAAGCGAGAAATACTTTACAAACAGAACTGATCTCTCTCGTCTCTCTCTATAAAATCTTTAACTCTGTGTCTATTGTTTCTGATAATGGGGAGAGCTTTACGAGTTCTTCTACTTATTCCCCCACAGAGAATTTGTCTCTCGTTTTTGATTTAGGACTTGGAAACAGTGTTAATTGGGAATATGGTTTAGGTTCCACTACTGATCAATTATATCTCTTAAAGTCTATGGGTAAGGTCAAGGATTCTGAAGGTATGTTTTGTGCAACTATCAATATCCCAGAACTTACTTCTACTTTACAGGATATCGAGCTCTTAGAGAATTCCCTTTTAGTCCTTCTGGAT
>JAEZKI010000172.1 GCA_023415525.1 Bacillota bacterium
CTTTTGGGTTGTATTTAAAATAAACGGATTTGCTATTTCCTTTTGCTTCTCTTCTTCTAAATAAGTAACTTGTAAGTAAGGAACTTGTAGATAGTTCTCACTAATAGGATTTGTATGAGTAACTAACTGAGTTAACCTGTCAATCTGCTGTCTTTTATATTTATTTATAGAGTGTTTATTTATTAGAAGTGAACGGGTCCATGTATTCTCAGTAATAAACCTTATGTGCGGGGTATAGCCTGTAAAACTTTCTTTTGACTGTTTCATACCTGCCTGTACTTGTGGGTTTCCAAAATAATTGGCATTTACCTTATTTTCATAGTGTTGAAGCTGTGTTAAGAAAGTCTTGGTCCCTTGTATAAAATCATAATAGGAACTAGTGATACGACTTACCTCTTTTTCTTTAGCACTTAAATGGTTAAAGATACCTTCCTTTTGGAAAACTGATTGTTTAGGAATAAGCTCATGGTTTTTTAATGTCTTTAGCTCTCCCATAGACTGAAGAAGTACTTGTTTTTGCAAAGTTGTATTAAAACTTTTAATTTGGCCTTGGTATAGAGTATAACTTCTTCCTAAATAGTGGCTTATCCTTTGCCTATAAGAATGAAAAAGTTGCATCAGTAACGGCTTACTTAGAGATAAAATACTCTGTTGATAGGAATTGATCATCAGATGCTTTATCTGTTGTTGATTAGTAACCCATAGCTTTTCTAAGCTTTCCTTCTTGTTATAATGCTTTGTCATGTAGTTATTTGTTTTATAGTTATTACTCTCATAACTCTGAAGCTGTGTTGACGAAGTTTGATACCTCTGTAGAAGACTCAACTTTTGAATAGTCATAGAAAGTGTACCTTGTACCTTATTTTCTATGAAATTTCTAAGGTTATAAGCTATCTGTTGTTGCAAGGTTACTTTTCGAGAAGAAAATACATCCCTTTCTCCCCTATTAGGTAGCATGATAGGTTGAGAAAATACTTGTTCTTGTAAGGCTGTCTTTAACCCTTCGTATTCTATCTTAGGACTGTCTCCTAAATAATACTCTTGTCTTTGTATTAGGGGATAAGCTTCCTTAGTAAATACTGTTTTTGCTAAGACTCCATATCTTAACCAATTATTAATAGTAGCATTGCTCTGATAGACATTATTGATTATATTGGATTGTAAATGGAGATTTTCTTTTCCAATAAAAGCCTTTTGGATTTTCAGAATCTCCATCCATTTTGTGATCTGAAAATATTGCTCCCTTTGGCGATTACTCTCAACCCTCTCATGTTGCCTATAAGCGCCTTCATTTTTATCCTTTAAAGAATAATCCCTAGCTTGAATAAACGAATAAGAAGACTGTATTACTGAGGTTAGAGACCTTTCTTCTTCATTTAAATAACTATTTTTTGTCAAATAAGTTAGCTGCAGAAGGCCGCTCTCTTTTTTCATTCTATTATTTGGAAAAAGCTTAACTTCATGGTTATAAAAAAGAGAATGAAATGACCTAGCAAGGGTCTCATTGTAAAATAGAGGCTTATAAAATCGGGGATTATTAATGGGAGAATGAGCATTCACTTGGGTAGTGAGCCAATTATGTACCTCCTTACTGTTGTTAAATACATCTAGGTGTATTTTTTCAGACATTAGTACCTTATAGCTCTTCTCACTACTACCTTGGATATTATTTTTAATACTATTTTCGATATTACCTTCAATGTTATTTTCAATATTATATTTAATGTTGTTTTCAATATAATCTTCAATACTATGTTGAATGTTGTTTATTATATTTGTTCTAATATTTGTTTCAATATTTCTTTTTATACTTTTACTGATACTACTGATACTATTATTTCTAGCGTCTTTATTAATCGTTAAGCCAAACCAATGGTGTGCTACAAGGAAGTTATAAGCCTGCCCTCCCCCTATTTGCTTCATCCAATTAATGGAATTTTCCCAAATTTGGCTTATAAAATTGGCTTGCTTTATTCCCTGCTCTTGCTGCTGGCTATGACCTTTATCTTTTAGCTGAACTTGCTCTGATGATCTCATTACTTCTTGAGCCAATACTGATTTGCTGCTTTTGCTTCTATCATCTTCAAGCTCTTGTATCCTTACGGGATTATTATCTAGAAACGCTAACTGTAAATGTATAGGATTATCTACTAGGATAGTTTTTTCTTGTTTATAACTTATAGCTTTATTAATAGCTTTGTTTTCTATTAACCTTTCAGAAGAATACGCTACTTGAGTTAAATAGTTGCTCGCTGTAAGTTGTTTGTTTAAGCTTATCTCAGATTTTTTTTTTAGACTGTTATGAATGGTATGGATAACAGTCTCTATTGCTTCATTATTATTAAAATGCTTTTCGGTAATAAACTGATTAACCGTCTGATAGATCTGTGGACTATAGTTTTGATTTTGAGTAATGGAAATATTATTTTTAACTTGTCTAATAATTTCTTGCTTTATAAGATTTTGAGAAACAGAAAGGTTAGTACCACTTGCATTTAAAGCTTTAAGTTGACCTAAAAGCTCTATTATTGCTTCAAAATAAAAATCAGTACCTGTAGGCCCATCATTTTTAAAGACCATCTTTGTTTCTTGACGAAGGGCCTTCTCATCTACATAAATATTCTTGCTTGCAATCTGTTCACCGAAGCTACTTCCAATAGTATGTATGTTTTTTACTGAAGTCATTGGTTTTTTATTGATAATCATCCTATCACCTATAGCTCAATCTGACTTTCTATATTCTCTCTTTCCTTTAAAGCCTTTTCTTTTTCTTCCTCTTCTTTTTTGGCCGCCTCTTCATTAATAAGTGTATTCGTCTCTGCCGCACTGTCAATTGGGTTGGATATAGGCGGTTGTGTTTCCTGTTCTTCCTTTTTCTTTCTTGCATCTATTCGCTCTTGCTCCAAAGTAGTCACTTTAGGCTCTACAGAAGCTGCCTTTTCTTCAGCCTTCTTTTTTGCTGCTTCCTCTTTCCTACGCTTTGACTCTTCTCTATCCCTCTGTAAAACGTTAACCATGGCTTCATCTATTGTGGTAGCACCAGTCTCCCCACTTCCACCAAAGCTATTTAAAAGGCTTAAAGCACCCATTATTAAATCATCTGCTTTTTTTAACTCATTGTAGGCAACTGTCATGGTTTGAATAAGTGGCCTAGATTGTTCCGCATCTAAATCAGATAATGTAATATTTTTTACCATTGCCCGATCTGTATAATAGGCTGCTTTAATGGCTTTGTCAGGACCTTTTATGACAATCACCATAATATTAGCTGTCTTTAACCCTTTTGCCATAGACATAAGCTCCATAGTGCCATAACCTTTTTCAAAAGTAATAGTATTAAAGTCTCCCTTAGGTTGCTTTAATAAATAAGGCTTATTGCTCCCACCTTCAGTTATAGCAATTACTTCTGAGGATTTTAATGTAATGCCTGATATTTTTGAAAAACTCGTAATACTTGTTCCAAATATAACGAAGTAACTATTGGATTGAATAGGATATTCATTTTTATTGCCTATCCCTACACCTACTCTAGATAATAAATCCTTACCTAATCCCATCCTAGCTACCTCCTTTTTTAATATACATCAAATATATTTTTCTTTCTGTCCTCGCCATTTAACTTCTGGTGTATACTTG
>JAEZKI010000188.1 GCA_023415525.1 Bacillota bacterium
CCTTTGACTTAGCAGCAAATCTTATTAAGAGAAGTGACTTAAAGGCAGACACAGTTATGGACTCATTAAAAGAAGTTATTCCTGGTTGGGGTGTGTCAGATGCATTCAATGAAGCCTGGATGGATGAACTTAGAAGTCAAAATAAATAATTAGTAAAACAACAGATAATATAGTTTTATATACATAACTTCATACAAGTTTGTAATAGGAAGGTTTACACTCCACCTTCCTATTACTTTACTAGTAAAAATTCAAAATATTGTTTGGCTGAGGGATGTGATAGCATGGAATATAAAAAGCGGACAAAGTTAACGATGAAAGACATATCAATTGAGTTTCCTGGGGTTAAAGCATTATCAAATGTAAATTTTGAAATGGAAAGTGGTAGAATACATGCCCTAATTGGTGCTAATGGAGCAGGAAAATCTACTCTTATGAAGGTGCTATCAGGAGTTAACTCCCATTATAAAGGTGAAGTATTTATTGATGGACAAAAAGTAGAACTACGTTCAACCAAAGAAGCCAAAAACAGAGGAATAGAAATTGTTTATCAAGAGGTGGATACAGCCCTTGTTCCTTATTTAAGTGTGGCAGAAAACATTATGCTTAATACGCTAGTTAATAGCATGGGAAAGAAACAGTTGGTCAATTGGTCGACAGTGAATACTAGGGCTCAAGAAGTTTTAAAAAGATTTAACTTAAGTATGGATGTGAAAATGCGAGTAAGTGAGCTTTCATTGGCCGAGAAGCAAATGGTACTTATTGCAAGAGCTATGGTAGAGAAATGTAGGTTTCTTATTTTAGATGAGCCGACAGCACCTCTTAGCAATACAGAAACAACAGAATTATTTAGAATCGTAAGGGATTTAGCAACGAATCATGATGTAGGTGTTATTTTTATATCCCACCGTTTAAACGAGCTTTTTGAAATATGTGAGAGTATAACCATTATGAAGGATGGACAAGTTGTAACAGATATGCCTATAACAAGTGAGCTTACAACGAAACAGGTAGTAGAACTCATGCTAGGACGTAAATTTGATGAATCTTATCCTAAAAAGCAGGTGGACATAGGAGAAGTTATGCTGGAGGTAAAGGATTTATCAGAGAAAGAAGGAGCTATTAAAAACGTAAGTCTTCATATTAAAAAGGGAGAGATAGTAGGAATATCTGGACTTGTAGGAGCAGGCAAGACAGAGCTTTGTAAGACATTATTTGGTGCAATGAGACAAAGTAGTGGAGAGATTAAACTTCATGGGAAGGTACTTAAAGTAACTAATCCACATTTAGCAGTAAAGCAGGGCCTTGCTTTAGTACCCGAGGAAAGAAGAAAAGAAGGGATATTGGTAGGGGATCCTGTATATGCTAATCTTTCTGCCACTTCTCTTAAAAAATATACGAATAAATTTAGCTTTGTGAATAAACTACGTGAGAAACAAGTTGCACGTCAAATCATTAAAGATTTAGGAATAAAAACACCTTCAGAGCATCAGCTTGTTAAACTCCTATCCGGGGGCAATCAGCAAAAGGTAGCTGTAGGCAAATGGCTAGTATCAGATGCAGAAGTTTACATATTTGATGAACCTACAAAAGGAGTAGATGTAGGAGCCAAACAAGATATCTTTGAACTTATTGGGCGATTAGTTGAAATGGGAAAAGGCGTAATCTATGCTTCTTGTGAATTTAGTGAAATTCTAGGAATAGCAGACCGAACCTATGTAATGTATGATGGCCAAATTGTAAAAGAACTTACAGTTTCACAAACCAATGAGCAAGAACTTCTTTATTATTCGACAGGAGGACATTAAAGATGGAAGTTAATTTAAATGAAAAACACCCAAAAAAATCTTTTTCATTTCTGAGCTTTTTAAGTACATGGGGAACGGTGTTGGCAATTGTTTTACTAGTTTTATTGTTTTCGATATTGATGCCTAAAACCTTTATGACAACAAGTAATATGATTACGATTTTGCGTAGTATTTCTATTGTAACGGTCATAGCTATTGGGGTAACTATTTCCCTTACTGTTAATGGGTTTGACCTTTCAGTAGGGTCAACAGCTACCTTTTCAGATGCTTTAATTATGACTATGTTTATTTGGCATGGGATGTCAACCATTCCTTCTCTTTTACTGGCATTAGTTGTAGCCATATCTGTGGCAGTAGTGAATTCTTTACTGATTGTAAAGTTTAAAATACCCGATACACTGGCAACACTGGCGTCGATGTTTATTTTCCAAGGTGTGGCTATGACTTATGCGGGGGGTGGTTCAGTCTCTCAAAACATGACAAAGCTAGATGGAACACTGACAACAGGCAAGGTACCAGAGCTTTTCTCAAAGATTGGACAAGCACCATGGATTATTATCATTATGCTAGTTGTTGTAATTGGTGTACATATCTTCCTTACTTATACAAAACATGGACGTTATCTTTATACGGTAGGAGGAAATTTAGAAGCAGCTAGACTTTCTGGTATTCCAGTTAATCGTTATAGGGCATTAGCCTATTTCTTATCTACACTCTTTGCAGCACTTGGCGGTATTATGATTGCGGCTCGAGTAGGTTCTGCACAAGCTAATGCGGGAGCAGGGTATTTGATGCCAGCAGTAGCTGCAGCTTATATTGGTTTTTCCTTTGCAGGAGCAGGGAAACCCAATGCAGTAGGAACCCTGGTAGGTGCCTTATTAGTTGGTTTACTTGAAAACGGTCTGATTATGCTTTCTGTACCTTATTATTCACTTGATATTGTTAAAGGTATTGTACTGGCAGTTGCTCTAGCAAGTACCTATTTTAGAAAGCGTAACTAAAGAACTACTAAAATATAATTCAAAGAAAAAGGAGATGGGGAAGATGTCAAGGTTTACAAGCTACTTTTTAATGAATACAGAAGATGTTAAAGAGTATGTAAAAGAAAAACTCGATCTTTTTAATAAGGATGCTGTATTAGAGGCTAAAGAGATAGGTGATGGTAATCTCAATTATGTTTTTCGTATATGGGAGAAAGCTACCGGGAAATCCGTTATAGTGAAGCAGTCTAACGAATCTCTACGTATTTCAGAAGAAATGAAAATATCTACAGATAGAACACGTATCGAGGCAGAGATATTAAAGACTCAAGCTGAATTAGCAGAAGGTTTTGTACCCCAAGTTTATTTATATGACCCAATCATGTGTACTTGTGCAATGGAGGACTTATCCGATCATACCATTATGCGTACAGCATTAATGAAACATGAAAGATTTCCACTTTTTGCAGATCACATTTCCACCTTTATGATTAACACATTACTTTTAACAACAGATGTTTGTGTAGAACATAAAGAAAAGAAACAAAAAGTAAAGAGCTTCATCAATCCTGAACTATGTGAGATTTCAGAAGAGCTTGTTTATACAGAGCCTTTTAATGATATTAAGCATAGAAATAATGTGTTCCCTCCTATAGCTGATTTTATTCACAGGGAACTCTATAAGGATACAGCACTTCATTTAGAGGTTGCTAAATGTAAGTTTGATTTTATGAACAATGCCCAATCTCTTATACATGGGGACCTACATACAGGCTCAATTTTTGTAAAAAAAGATTCTACGAAAGTATTTGACCCTGAGTTTGCCTTTTATGGTCCTATGGGTTATGACATTGGAAACGTAGTGGCCAATATGTATTTTGCTTGGTGTAATGGGAATGCCACTATTGAAGATGCAGAAGAAAGAGAAGGCTATATAGGCTGGATTGAAGAATGCGTTTCCGATACCATTGACTTGTTTATTGAGAAATACAATAAGGCTTTTGATAGCCATGTAAAGGATGTTATGGCCAAAACACCTGGTTTTAAAGAATGGTACTTAAGTACGATTTTAAGAGATACAGCGGCTGTAGCAGGACTAGAAATGATTAGAAGAATAGTGGGTATGGCAAATGTAAAGGACATTACCACCATAGCAGATCCAGACAAACGTGCACAAGCAGAAAAGATATGTATCCTTACAGCTAAGAAGTTCATTATGAATCGTGAAGACTATAAATCAGGTAAGGATTTTGTAGATACGTTAAAACAAGTAGCAGCAAAGATACAGTAGAAGGGAGTAACAACTGATGGAAGAAAAAAATATTATGAGTTATGAGACAGTAAGCTTAGATGATGGGGACAGTGCATTAGTTATTATTGATCAAACCCGTTTGCCTTATGAAACCGACCTATTGCATTTACACACACAAAAGGAAATTTGGAATGCTATTTATAAGTTAGAGGTAAGAGGGGCCCCAGCTATTGGTGTGGCTGCAGGTTTTGGTATTTATTTAGCAGCTAAAGAAATTCAGACAGAGGATTATGAGACTTTTTATAAGGAATTCAAGGCAGCTAAAGAGTATTTAGATTCTGCAAGACCAACAGCTGTTAATTTATCCTGGGCACTGAATCGTATGGAGCAGGTAGTGCTTGCTAATAAAGATAAGAGTGTAGCAACAATCAAGGAACTTTTACATAAAGAGTCCGTTACGATTAAAGAAGAAGATACATGGGTATGTAAGACAATTGGTGAATATGGATTATCTTTAGTTAAGCCAGGAGATGGGCTTTTAACTCACTGTAATGCCGGACAGTTAGCTACTTCAAAATATGGAACAGCTACTGCACCTATGTATCTAGGCCATGAAAAGGGTTATAACTTTAAGGTTTTTGCAGATGAAACAAGACCCCTTCTTCAAGGCGCTAGATTAACAGCCTTTGAATTACATGAATCTGGTCTAGATGTTACTTTGATTTGTGATAATATGGCGTCAAATGTCATGAAACAAGGCTGGGTACAAGCTGTATTTGTAGGCTGTGACCGAGTAGCAGCTAATGGGGATACAGCTAATAAGATTGGAACTTCCGGTGTAGGTATTTTAGCGAAGTATTATGGTATTCCTATGTATATCTGTGCACCTACTTCTACTATTGATTTGGCATGCAAAACAGGAGATAACATTCATATTGAATTACGTCCAGGAGAAGAGATTACAGAGATGTGGTACAAAGAAAGAATGGCACCTAAAGGTGTGAAAACCTATAATCCAAGCTTTGATGTAACAGATCATGATTGTATTACAGCCATTATTACGGAGTATGGCATTGCTTATCCTCCTTTTGAAGAATCTCTTAAAGCCATATTTGAAAAAAAGGCAGCTGCTCAAAAGAAATAAGGCTGAAAGGAGAATAGTTTATGACAAGCTATAATAATTTTAGATATCCGTCAGATTATGAAGCCAAAAAAGCCATTCTTGAGGTAGGAAAAAGAATGTATAATAGAGGCTTTGTGGCTTCCAATGATGGAAATATTAGTTGTAAGGTAAGTGATAGTACCCTATGGACTACGCCAACAGGCGTATCCAAGGGATATATGACGCCAGATATGCTTGTAAAGGTTAACTTAGATGGAAAAGTTCTTATGGGAAAGAGTAGGCCTTCATCAGAGCTGAAGATGCATTTAAGAGTTTATCGAGAAAATGAAGAGGTTATGGCAGTTACACATGCCCATCCCCCGATTGCAACCTCTTTTGCTATCGCAGGAATCAGCTTAGACAGAGCTATTTTACCAGAGGCAGTTGTTAACTTAGGCTCTGTACCTATTGCTCATTATGCCACCCCCGGCTCTGTTGAAGTGCCCAACTCTATTGCCCCCTATTGTAAAACATATAATGCTGTTCTTTTAGCTAATCATGGTGCCCTTTCTTGGGGCAAGGATGTATTAGAGGCTTATCATCGTTTAGAGTCCTTAGAATATTACGCAACGGTACTGATGTATACAGGTCGCATCATAGGAAATGCTAACGAACTCAGCTGTAAGCAAGTAAGTGAACTCATCGATATTAGAGAAAAGCTAGGTATTACGTCAGGAGGGGTTCCCCCTTGTGCAGTTGAAGCCAGTAATACACAAGATGTGATAAAGACACAGGGTCCAATATATGCTATGGCTCAGAGTGGAAGAGAAAAAGGTCAGGAAAGTGTAAGTCAACCTACATATGTCGATTCAAACTGTGGTTGTTCTATTTCTATAAGGTCAGAGCAACCTACCCAATCGGGTGTAGAAAGCAATAAAAAACAGTTGATTGAAGAGCTTACAAGACAAATAACCGACAAGGTGTTGGAAAGTTTAAAGAGGTGACAGTATGGAAATCAATGCACAAGACGTTGAGCATATTGTTCAGCAAGTCTTAAAAACTATATTGCCTACGCAAGAAGAAGAGTTAACCAATAGACCAGGTATTGTAAAAACCTATAGGCCAGGTCAAGGGAGCGAAGAACTTGCAGGAGCAAAGGAAGTTATGAGTAACAAAGGAGATTACGGTGTATTTGAGCAGATGGAGGATGCTATTGAAGCAGCCTATGAAGCTCAAAGAATCTACACTCGTAAGTTCCAACTCAGCGATAGAGAAAGATTGATTCAAAATATACGTAAGGTGACAAAAGAAAATGTTGGTACCTTAGCACAAATGGCAAGAGAGGAAACGGGGCTAGGTAGGGTAGAGGATAAAGTAGCTAAAAACCTTTTGATTATCAATAAAACCCCTGGAACAGAATGCCTAGATACAAAAGCCCTATCTGGTGAGGCTGGCCTGACTATAATAGAGCATGCTCCCTATGGTGTCATAGGAGCGATTACCCCCACAACCAATCCAACCTCTACGATTATTAACAATGTGATATCTATGATAGCGGGAGGTAATTCTGTTGTATTTAATGTCCATCCTTCTGCTAAGAAGTGTTGTGCCTATACGCTTCAAATGATTAATAAAGCAATTGAAGAAGTAGGAGGTCCTAAAAACCTAGCCACAATGGTGAAGAATCCGACAATGGATACTGTAAAGGAGCTTAGCAGCCACCCTAAAGTACGATTAATGGTAGGGACAGGGGGAATGCCAATGGTACGAGCCCTTTTGCAATCAGGGAAAAAGGTAATAGGTGCTGGAGCAGGTAACCCACCTGTTATAGTAGATGAGACAGCGGATATCAAAAGAGCAGCAGAACAAATCTACATAGGGGCATCCTTTGATAATAATCTACTTTGTCTGGCTGAAAAAGAAGTGTTTGTTGTAGAAAGTGTAGCCACAGATCTTGTTTATCACATGATTAATGAAGGGGCTTTTCTCCTTACTAAAGCTCAGCTTAGTCAGATTATGGAGCTTGTGCTTACTTATGAGGATACGTCTCAGGGACGAGAGTATCATGTTAATAAAAAATGGGTAGGACAAGATGCCAGTAAGATGCTAGAGGCTATTGGAATACAAGGGAAAGAAAATTGTAGATTGCTCATTTGTGAAGTAGAGGCTACTCATCCCTTTGTTTTAATTGAACAATTGATGCCGGTTCTACCTATTGTAAAATGTAAAGATCTAGATGAAGCCATTGCACATGCTACTGTTGCTGAACATGGCAATCGTCATACAGCTTCTATGTTTTCAAAGAATATAGAAAATCTTACGCGTTTTGCAAGAGAAATAGAAACCACTATTTTTGTAAAAAATGCTGCTACCTTAGCTGGAGTAGGCTTCAATGGTGAAGGGCATACAACCATGACCATAGCAGGACCTACAGGTGAAGGGATTACCGATGCCGTATCTTTTACAAGACAAAGAAGATGTGCTCTAGCAGATGGGAGCTTCAGAATTATATAGAAAAGTAGGTGTTTTTCATGGCAATAGGTTTTTTGGAAGTAGCAGGCTATGGAGCAGCCTTATATGCCATGGATAAGGCATGTAAAAGTGCAGAGATAAAAATTATAGGAATAGATAGCATCAACCCAAAGGACACAAGTGCACACATCCCCCTTACAGTACAGATTAAATTTGAAGGTAGTATTTCAGATGTTAAAGTTGCTACTGAAGTAGGGAGAGAAGCTGCTCTTCACTTCAATGATGAAAAAGAAGTCATTACCAGTGTTATTGAAAATCCTTATGATGGAACATGTACCTTAAGCCATATATCAAAGGTAAAGTTTGTAAAATAATAAAGAAGTGGAGGATAAGGGATGTCAGCGATAGGAATGATTGAAACCAGGGGGCTTACAGCCTCTATAGAAGCTGTAGATGCTATGTTAAAGGCAGCTACTGTGGAATTAGTTGGAACAGAAAAAATAGGTTCGGGGTTAGTAACAGTGATTGTAAAAGGTGAGGTAGGTGCAGTAAAAGCAGCCACAGAAGCAGGGGCAGATGCAGCATCACGTTTAGGAGAACTTGTAAGTGTTCATGTGATTGCAAGGCCTCATAACGATATTGTACAGATTCTTCCTAAGGTGAAATAAGAGGTAATCTATGAGTACTTATGGATTTAATGCAATCGGTGTAATAGAGGTGAGCTTCTATAGCAATGCAGTTGTGGTGCTAGATGCAATGCTTAAGTCAGCAGAAGTGAAGATGGTATCTTGCCAAAAGCGATTAGGAGGCAGGCTGGTAAGTACGATTATAGCTGGTGATACATCTGCTGTAGTAGCAGCTGTTGAAAGTGCCATTAAAGTAGGGGAAAGAATAGGGAGTCAACATATAAAAGTAGCAGTTGCTATTCCAAATCCACATGCAGAGCTGATTAAGCTTTTACAGTACATACAATCAGAGTCCCCAAAACCCATATTAAAGGAAGAAAAAAAGGTTCCATTACCAACAGAAAAAACGACTACTAAAAAGTCCACGAAGCAACAAAAGGTAGTGAAGCAAGAAGGAAATAAAAATATAGGCAAAGCCTAAACTAGGAGGATAAAAGGATGAAAGCAGTAGGAATGATTGAAACAAGAGGATTGGTAGCATCAATTGAGGCAGCAGATGCCATGCTTAAGGCAGCAGAGGTAGAATTAATAGGAACAGAAAAAATAGGTTCAGGCCTTGTAACTGTAATGGTTCAAGGAGATGTAGGTGCTGTAAAAGCTGCAACAGAAAGTGGTGCAGAAGCTGCCTCTAGGCTTGGTGAAGTTGTATCTGTTCATGTTATTCCAAGACCTCATGCTGATATCGCCAATATCTTACCTTCTAAATAAGAAGAAAGATAGAAGGGGAGGTGAGTGGATAAGTGATTGAAAACCAAGAAATGGTGAACAAAATTACTGAGCTTATTTTAGAAGAGCTTGAAAAATATCAGGAAAGTAAAAGAATGATTCCAGTAGGCATATCTGCACGCCATGTACATTTAGCCAAACGGGAATTAGAAATATTATTTGGTAAAGGACATCAACTAACGGTGAGTAAGTCACTTAGCCAACCCGCTCAATATGCCGCCATGGAAACAGTAGAGCTGATTGGACCTAAGGGGAGTTTAAGTAAGGTACGGGTTTTAGGCCCAGAGCGACCTG
This sequence comes from Bacillota bacterium, assembly GCA_023415525.1. GTDB lineage: Bacteria > Bacillota > Clostridia > Lachnospirales > Cellulosilyticaceae > Sporanaerobium. The sequence continues at coordinate 9,321 of JAEZKI010000188.1, forward strand.
AAACTCAAGTAGAAGTATCTTTATCAGATGCACGTAAACTAGGACTTAAACCACCTGTGAGACTTTCGGGTAATCTAAAGGAGTCACCAGGTATTAGACTCAAGGGACCTAAAGGAGAGGTACAGTTAGAGCAGGGGGTTATTATTGCCAAGAGGCATCTTCACCTTGCAACTAATGAAGCAAAGCAATTTGGGCTAGTTGAAGGAGACCGGATTAAAGTCTATATTGAAGGTCAAAGAGGTGGCGTAATGGATGAAGTCGTTGTACGATCAGGAGAAGGCAATGCCTTGGACTTACATATTGATACAGATGATGCCAATGCTTTTGGCTTAGTACAAGGTCAACTTCTTCGCTTTAAAAAGATAGAGAATAAAAAAGCATAATAAAACATTAGGGAGTGATCGTGGATGGTTTTAGGCAAGGTAGTAGGGACAGTTGTATCCACAAGAAAATGTTCAAATTTAGTAGGTTACAAGCTTCTAGCAGTAAAACCCTTGTTTGCTAAAGAGAAAGAAATATTTATAGCTGCGGATAATCTGGGAGCAGGAATTGGTGAATGTGTTCTTGTAACTACAGATAATACAACTCAATATGCACTGCAAAAATCAGTCCCTATTGATGCCCTAATAGTAGGTATAATTGATACAGAGCCACAATTTGGAGAAGATGATTAATGGTGGGAGGATGAGGATGGAGACAATAAAGATTTTAGCAGTAGATGATCCAGCAGTTCAAGTTTATGTGGACCAGCAGTTAAATATTTTAGGTGAGTTAGAAAAAGAAGGCATACAGGTTTTATTTGACATTGTACCATGGGAAGAATACTTTAAAACCATGTTAAATGCCTTTGTAAAAAAAGGAACCTACGATATTATCATGGTAGCAGGGCATCTATGGCTGGCAGACTTTGTGAGTAAAGGTTATCTTTCCCCTCTTCAATATGATAAAGAGGATATACTACCAGTTATTGCAGAAGAAATGGAATATGAAGGAAAGACCTATTTATCGCCATCCTTTTGTGATGGGCATATGATTGCTTATAGAAAAAGTATGGTAGAAAAAGTGATAGGTCATTTGCCCAATAGTGTTATGACACCCGATGAAGTCATAGAGTTAGCTGAAAAGTTAAAGGACTTACCGGAAATACTACCTATTGCTCTTAAGGCACATGTTTCGGAGATTTTAACCGATGCTATTCCTTATTTAAGAAGTGCCAGCCCTGTGGATGTTTATGAAATAGGCTCAGAGGGAACAAGGTGTAATATAGGAAGTATGGAAGCTGGAATGGAGAAATATATCAAGCTTAAGGAACTGACTACACCAGAAACAAGTAACTACGGTAACTTTGAAATAAAAGAACTGTTCGCCAAAAAAAAGGTAGCCATAGCAACCACTTGGAGTGGGCAAATGGGAGTAGTTATGAGAGAGTGTATAGA
>JAEZKI010000255.1 GCA_023415525.1 Bacillota bacterium
TGTGTGGCAAGATAGACGCCTATTAAGCAAGGCAGGAAGTTTTTTAGGTGTACACCAAAGGCAGCAAAGCCAAAAGTTGTCAGAATACCGCCTACTACAGGGCCAGACAAATCCCCTTTTATGAGTAAGATATAACTTAAACTTAAGCTTCCAACTAATGCCATATTCATAAGAGTAGTACCTACCCCATCCATTAAGATAAAGTCTGCAACAGCTCGCCCAGGATGGCGAAATATTCTTTTTACCTTATTTATTTTTCCGTTATTGATCCATACGCCATATAAAAAAGTTATGACAAAATAACTATATAATACGATAACGAGCCAAATAGGAATTCCTTCTTGCCAAATAAGACTTGCATTGGTATCTAGGCCAAAAGCCTTCAAGATACTTACCATAACAAAACCTAAAATACCAGCAGCAAAACCTACGTTGAATAAACTATAGCCCATATGCATAGAAGCAGTATGTGCTGACAAAGCAGGTAATGTGAAACCAATCACTATACCCATGAGAATGGCAAAGCCTATATTAATCCCTAAAGAAAAAGGTAATAGATAGACTATTTCTGTAACCAAAGGTGCCAAGCAATTGCCAAATAGAGCAGTATAAACATACCTTTTTATGCTTACTCCTTGTATTTTAGAATAGAGATAAGTACCAAATAAAATGGGAAGAACATTAAAAGGATTTTTTCCAAAAAGTGCAAAGCCACCGTTAATAAAAAAAGCAGCTAAGGTTAGCCCTGTAATAGGTAATTTTAATTGGAGAATAATTACTAGAACTAACAGCATCATTAGCGCGCTGTTAAAGAAAGCAGCACCATAGTTAGTTAATGCAAAATAATCCGTGATAAGTAAATCTCTCGAAAGGATGATTTGTTTTAAACCCCTAAAGATTTCTATAGGAGTTGCTAAACAAAAAGCTAAGCTCATAAAAAATAGAGCTGTCAAGATTAAAAAAATCTTTAGTTGAGAGTGATCTCTAGGAGCAGTTAAGTTAGTATTCATCGGCACCTCTTTTTAGTTTGTATGTTATATATTGTAATAGATAAAAGGTAAGCTGCGCAAGACCTCATAGGAATGATGTATTTGAGAAATATATCATAATATTCATGCTTTTTAATCACTATTAAACAATATATTTTTTGTAAAAAAATATATAATAATGTGGAATAATGTAAAATATAATTGTATTATATACAAGTAAGTAATATAATTTAGTATAAATATACAAATTAAGGAGACTGAAAATATGCAAAAGAGTATAAAGGTAAAAAGCATTAAAGTAAAACTCCTAATGATCATTATGACAATAGTTATGATAGGAATAGGGGGTATGACAATTAATGGTAGTAATTTAGGTAATACCCAAAAAATAGTGGAAGTACTGACAGAAACCCATATGCAGAGGATGTTACTATTTACTTCTATTCAGAAGGAACTTCTTATTTTGGAAAAGGATTTAATTCAGTACTTATCCACTTCAGATAGCAATGTGATGCAAGAGATAGAAGAGGGAATTCAACAACAGGATAAAATAATTAGAACCCATATTGAAACCGGTAGGGAATATAGTCAAAGTGAAGAAGAAATAAAAGAGATAGAGGCTTTATTAAATAAATATGAAGCCTATGTCTTAGCCTATGAACAAGAAATAGGTAAAAGTCACAATCAAAGGAAACAAGAAGGAAACCTAAATAATAGTGAGATAAAATTACTAGGGGAAGAATTAGAAAAAATGATGGATGCATTGGTTACAAGGAGCATAGAGACTATTAATGAGGTTAAAGAGCAAGAAAAATCCATGTATTTTAGATCGCTTAATTCGAATCTAGTAATATATATCCTAGCTATTATAGTGGCTATTCTCTCTTTCCTAATTACAGTTAGAACAGTTATTAAACCTCTTACTCATGCAAGTCATAAATTACAAGATATTATGAAAGGGATCAATGAGGGAAAAGGGGATTTAACGCAAAGGCTAAAAGTGGAAAGTCAAGATGAAATAGGAAACCTTGTAGAGGGCATTAATTTATTTATACAAATGCTACAGGATTTAATAAAAGAAATAGGTAAGAGCATAGAAAATGTGGATGGAAATATACAACAGGTAGTAGTCAATATACATCATGCCAATGGGGGAGTTAACGATACTTCAGCCAATATGGAGGAGTTGGCAACGAGTATGGAAGAAGTAGCTGCAACAGTAGAAGAAATCACTAGTTATTCTGATCAAGTGTACAGTACAATGACTTCCATGGCAGAGAAGGCAAAGCTAGAGGCGGAGTTAGCTCGTGATAAAAAGGGTGATGTTGAAGAAATAAAACAAAATGTTTTAGTTAGTAAAGAAACAGCACAAGATATTGTGAGTCAAATCAGTGATGAACTAAAAAGTTCTATATTACAAAGTAAGCAGGTACAAAACATTAATGAATTGACAACTAATATTTTAAATATATCTGCACAAACGAATTTATTAGCCTTAAATGCATCTATTGAAGCAGCTCGTGCAGGAGAAGCAGGCAAGGGATTTGCAGTAGTAGCAGATGAGATTCGAACCTTAGCGGATACAACGAATACAGCTGCTAACTCGATTCAAAGTATAAGTAATGTTGTAAACCAAGCTGTAGGAGATTTAGCAAGTAATTCAAGTAAACTCTTAGAATTTATAGATGGTCAAGTACTAAAAGATTATGAGAAATTAGCAGATATAGCAGGAAGTTATAGTCAAGATACAATTGTATTTGATAAGACCTTAGTTGGGTTAGCAGATTCTTCTATGGAGTTACAAAAAACACTAGATAGTATAAATCAATCTATACAGGCTATAGCGATAACCATTGATGAGAGTACCACTGCTGTTAGTCGTGTAGCGAATAACTCCAAAGATTTAGTAGAAGCAATAAGTGATATTAATACACAGATGGAAGAAAGTGAACAAATAACAAAAAGTGTGGCTGAAAGGTTTAAGATTTTTTCTGTTGTGTAAATTACTCCTTGACATAAGTAATAAAATCAGATACAATGAGATTACATTTTTGGTGATGATGCGCTTAGGGGAAACACCCGTTCCCATACCGAACACGAGGGTTAAGACTTAAGCGGCCGATGGTACTTGTCTGGAGACGGACCGGGAGAGTAGGTGGTTGCCAAATCTGTGCGGGTGTAGTTCAATGGTAGAACTCCAGCCTTCCAAGCTGGCCACGTGGGTTCGATTCCCATCACCCGCTTT
>JAEZKI010000302.1 GCA_023415525.1 Bacillota bacterium
GGATATATGCTTCCACAAAGTGCAAATACCCATCAATTCTTGGAAGGACAAATTCAAAATCCTCCAACAGAAGATTTCCCTATTGAGGCTACAAAAAGGTTATTAAATCTAATTCCAAATAATGAAAAAAAGAAAGAGGTAAAGGCAATGAAAAAATACAAATGTTTAGTTTGTGGTCATGTATTTGAGGTAGAAGATGGCGTCGAAGCTGTATGCCCTCTTTGCAAGGCAACAGGTGACAAGTTAGAGGAAATTAAGGAAGCAGCTCCAGCAAACAAGTATGCCGGAACCCAAACGGAAAAGAACTTAGAAGCTGCATTTGCAGGAGAGTCTGGTGCGCGTAATAAATATACATATTTTGCATCTGTAGCAAAAAAAGAAGGATATGAGCAGATTTCTGCTTTATTCTTAAAAACTGCTGAAAACGAAAAAGAACACGCAAAAATGTGGTTCAAAGAATTAAATGGTATTGGAAACACTGCTGAGAATCTTCTTCATGCAGCTGAAGGAGAAAATTATGAGTGGACAGATATGTATGCTGAGTATGCCAAAACTGCTGAAGCAGAAGGCTTCCATGAATTGGCTCAGAAATTCCGTATGGTTGCTGCAATTGAAAAGCATCATGAGGAACGTTATCGTGCCCTTCTTCACAATGTAGAAATGGCAGAAGTGTTTGCTAAGAGTGAAGTTAAGGTATGGGAATGTCGTAACTGTGGTCATATTATAGTAGGAACAAAGGCCCCAGATATTTGTCCAACTTGTGCGCATCCTCAGAGTTATTTTGAAATTCATGCAGAAAATTATTAAGCCATGAATGGAACTCTAATTTAACTGTCAGCTGAATAAAAAATTGACAAATAGGTAATAGGTTACTATAATACAGGTAATATATTATCTATTTCTAGGGGAGAATCGGAATGTTAAATAAGAAGAAAAAGGTTGATGTGTTAGTAATAGTAACTGTTATGTTGATGCTTATTACATCAATAACCGGTATTCTTTCAATGAATTTCAACCATAAATGGGAATTTGAAAATCAATATGGTCATGTGGTTGAGCTGTATGGTTACGGAATCTATTCATATGATACCTATTTTAAGGCACCATTAAATATAGGAATGGATTTTACTATATTGCTTGTAGTAGTTCCCCTGCTTATTTTTTACTATCTACAGTATTATAGAAAGAGATGCGCATTAACTGAGATGAAGATGGCTTCTGTATATGGTGTGATAACATACTATGCTGCTAGCGTATGTTTTGGAGTTACATATAACAATCTGTTTCTTGGATATGTGGTATTATTTTCAATTGCACTTTTTAAGACATTTTGGCATATCAAGGATGTAAGATTGCAAGAAGGCGTGAGCATAGGAAAAGGTCTTACAGTATTTTTGTGTATATCAGGTGTATCACTTTTTGTAGCGTGGTTTCCGGATATTGTTCCAACTCTATTCACAGGTGGAACATTGCCTCTTATAGGAACTTATACAACAGAGATTACTTATGTTCTAGATATGGGTATTATAAGCCCGTTAATTTTTACTTGTTTATATTATATGAAGAAGAAGGCTCCTATAGGAACGATTATTCTTGATATCATACTTTGCTTATGTAGTGTAGTGGGGATTATGATAATTTTTCAATCTATTTGCCAGAAGCTATCTAATGCAGAAATGCCACTTGTAGTAATTATTACTAAAGCATTGATATTTATAATTCTAGGTGCTTTTTCCATGTATTTCAGGAAAAAAGCACACCAAGAGCTTAGAAAGTGATACCTATTTAGGCGTTAACTTCCAGTTTTATAAATCAGATATTAAGTACAGAAAGAATATATATGAACTGATAGTCCTATTAGGAGAGATAGCTTTATTATCTAAATTCTTTACCCTAAGCAATGCATTAAGTGAAGCATCTTTCTTGATGATTAGCATTAAGCCAATAAATATAAGTATGATATAATAAACAGCCTTGAGATATATGAATATTTCAAGGCTGTATTTTCGTAAGAAAAGAAATCAAATGGCTATATTTGTAGGTTTGAGATAGGAGAGTGTAGATGGACTTTTACTTAATCAACTGTAACAGTCTCATAGCACCAACAGTGCTTCCTAAGTATGTTTTGGCTGCTTTCAAAGGAGGGTCACTAATAGCCATTAGATTTAACTTATTTATTAAAATATTAAAAAAACAAATTGACAGTACACAGAGCACATGATACTCTTTAGTTATAAAAGGTATTATAGGGTAATACCAATTGAGTAACTTAATGGAAAGTAGGACGACATAGAATGTTATAGCATGACATTTTATTTTTAATCTAATTGGTATTATATTATAATACCAATTAGAACCGTCATTACATTATACTATGTAGATATTCTGAAAAAGTATCTATATGCATGGGAAGGGGGGAAATATACCCCCTATGCCTAGCAAAAGGGAAGTTGAGGTGATAGGCCAGATGAAATTAAGGATTTTTCAAAAGGGTTTTAATTATTCTCAGGATGGAGTAGGCAATCGTTTGGTATGGCACCTTCAGGGATGTAACATGGAATGTCCATGGTGTTCAAATCCTGAAGGAATGCCTGTGAAAGGTGTGCTGCTTACGGAGAAAGAATGGTTGAAAGATAGCTGTTGCCCATATGGAGCTGTTAGTAACAGAAGGCTAAATCGTCAGGTATGCTACCAATGCAAAGATAGGCCCTGCATTCAAAATCGGAGACAAAAAGGGATACGTCTCTCTTACAAAGAGTATACGGTAGATGAGATAGTAAGGGAATGTGTATCGGCAAAACCCATGTTTTTTGATAACGGTGGTGTCACCCTCACCGGAGGAGAAATCAGTGTACAGTTTGATGCTGTAAAGGAATTGCTACATAAATTGGGGGAAGAGGGAATTCATCGGGTCATTGAATGTAATGGAAGTCATCCTAGAATGGAAGAACTCATACCCTATGTGGAACAGTGGATTATGGATGTAAAACACTATGATGATGAACAGCATAAAGCAGGGGTTGGAGTCTCCAATAAATGGACGATAATGAACCTAGAAAAGGTTACAAAGGTTCATCCCAATGTTTTGATTCGAGTGCCTTTGATACCTGGATTTAATGCCAGTAAGGAAGATGCAAAAGGCTTTTTGGAACTATTTCAAGAAAAACTTCATGGTACCAATACTAGGGTGGAATTTCTCCTATACCATGAATTTGGGAAAGGTAAATGGGAGCAATGTGGAAAAGCTTATCAGATGCAAGATGGAAAAATTACTTCTGAGTTAAGAGAATATTTTGAAGAAGTTATGGAAAATAGTGAAATCGCCTGTGTGAGAACGTGACAGGGATTATATAAATGAGAGGAGAGATAAAATGAAGATTGAAAAAATTTATTCAGCAGAGGAACTCACAGAGCTGGCAAAATCCCGCTTCCAGGAAGAAAGGGCTCTGGATCACCTAGAAGGGTGGTTTCTAGCAAGAGAAATTGCAATGGAATGTGATGAAAGATTCAAAGATGATCCGGACAGCATCCGTATTGGAAAGACTCTTATAGAGGTTATGAAAAGAATACCACTGACTCTTGGTGAGTATCATGTGTTTGCAGGAACCCAAGATGATGCCTTTGCACGTTCTTATGCACTGATCAACCCAGCGTTTCAGGTAAGCTCCTTTGCAGGATACTGTGATCCAGTAGCCGTTTTTGGAGATATTGCTCCTATTGGAGATATTACAGAAGAACGCATTGCCAGAGTAAAAGAGTACTATTCCAAGAATGAATTTGCCAAGGTGCTGACAGCAGCCTATGCACCAATGGAAAAATATACGGAAGAAGTAGTATTCTTCTTTGAGCAGGTAACAGGTCATGTGATTCCGGATGTAAGAGTCTATCTACAAAAAGGTGCCTTAGCTGTTCGGGAGGAAATTAGCCAGTATCAGGATAAAACAGATGATCCTGAAAAGAAGGAATATTATGAGGCAATGAAATACAGTATAGATGCGCTGCTGATTTTAGCAGAAAGATATCGTGCTATGGCTGCTGATTTGGCAGAACATTCGGAAGGAAAGACGAAAGAAAGATTTTTATTAATGGGAGAGAC
>JAEZKI010000308.1 GCA_023415525.1 Bacillota bacterium
TTTTTACCAAATAGTCCGCTTCAAGTGGCAGATACTTTAACTTTTTTAGATAGAGTATTACTGATTAATGGTGTAACAGAAATGAAGTTATCAAGAATTACAGTAGAGAAATATATTACTGATAAAAAACACTGGGCATTCTCTTCTATGGCATCTATAGGAAGTAAACTCAGTGAAGAAACCTTAAAAGCAGTTAGTGAGCTAGGTGACAAACCATTTTCAAGAGAATTACTAGCACAGGTGCTTTATGAAATAACAGAAGGTAAGCTAGATCCTGTAAGAGAGGAAATTGCTTTTGAAGATATAGCTGATTCACCTTATAAGGATGCCCTCAATTACTGTGTAAGAGTTGGACTTTTATATGGCATAGATAGCAGTCATATGGTACCAACAAAGGTACTAACAAGAGCCGAACTTATGAGTGTGTTGATTAGGTTAAATAATAAATTGAAATAAAAAATGAGATACATTAGGTGTGCAATATACTAAAAGTCTTGAATAACATGAGGCGTAGTAAATTGTGCTGTGATACGGTCTATTTATTTAAACTTAAAAAAGAGGAGGAAATCTCCTCTTTTTTTGTAGTATAGGAAAGTGTGTTTTTTACTTTCCTATATTATGGGGAGTACAGAGGGGATTCCCCTCTGTCGTATTCAGGAGGGTGCTCAGCTGACATGTTTTTTGTCAGCGCAGAAGGGAACCTAGGGTTCCCTAGCGGAAGAAACATGGGCGCTAGTCTACTTTCTTGTAGGTGATGATATATTTGAGATAACAAGGATTATGAAAATGATAGGATTAACGAGAGGACAAATAGAGAGAATACAATAGGCAAAAGATAAATTGAAAAATTAGGGTATAAAAATTATAGATAATTTCAGATGAATATGCTTTTGATGAAAGAAAAAGTTGAGTACGATAGATATTGAAAAAAGAGATAAAAATATTCATAATATTAAGAAAATATGTTAAAATATAGTGTACATGTTATTAATTGTTATTAGACTCAATGTTCACTTAGTTGCATTTAAAAATTACTTGAAAGAAGGGCATATAGCATAAAAATAAAAGGAGGGAATGGCATGAAAATAGAAAAAATAAGTTACAAGAATGGGGATATTAATGATTTTGTAGCAAATCAGATTTTAATGGAGGCTAAACAAGCAGTTAAAGAAAATTCATATGGGGTGGGTGGTGCTTTATTGGATATAAAAACTGGAGTAGTCATTAAGACGATGCATAATCAGGTGATTGCCAATGAAGCTCCAGATGAGAAATCACGTTTAAAGGATCCTACTGCCCATGGAGAACGTCAGCTTGTAGATTGGTATTTTAAAAATCGCTACCAGCTAAAGCTTCCTGAGCCAGAGCGAATCTTGGTAGTAACAACTCTTGATCCTTGTTTGATGTGTACAGGGTCTATTTTATCAGCTGGTTTTAAGGTGATTGTCGTGGCTTTGGATGATCATGCTGGGATAAATTGGGATGCATCATATACCTTTAAACCACTGGAGGGCATAGTCCAAGAAGAGGCAAAAGAAAATTTTATTTATCCTGCGGTTGAAGGAGATAGCAGTAGGACAGGCTATGGGGATGTTCCTGTGTTTGGAGAAAAGACACTAAATCAGGAAATTACTGACAAGTGTCTGACTGCCTTTAATGAAGGGGCCGATAAAGCTCGGGGGATTGTAAAGGATGAGATACCCATTGTAGAGCTAAAAGATATTTCTATTGAGGGGCCAGCAGAAATAGTCACGGTACTAAAAGAGGCATATCCTAAAGCATTAAGTTATAAAACAGCTTCTGGCACCAGTATTCCAGATGAAGGGCTTGCGGAAATATTGATTGAGGAAGCAAAGCTTGACAGAGAATATGGTGGAGACGGCGATGCGGTTGCATTTATCGATGTATTTGGTAATTTATTGATGTGCCAAGGAGGTAAAAAAGCTGTGTCACCTATCCAGTCGGCTTTTATGAGAACGGCGCGTGCTTATCAGGAAGTACGCTATAAGTTGACAGACAAGTCTAATGATGCACTTTACTATTTGTGTGACCCTAGTCAAGGAACATTCGTTTTTGTGAGGGGATTTGATAAGTCAGCTCAAAGCTTTGCTGATTTAGGGGCTTATGGTTCAACTATGCTCAATACGCCTTGTGAACACAATCTGCAATATATTATGCCACGCATACCACAAGAGGAGCTACTAAACTATATTGCAGATATGCCTGAGCGGTATAGTAAAGTCATTAAGCCAGAGCTAGTAGAAAATGAAGTATTAAGAAACCTAGTTGAGAAGGGATTGGAAGAGTAATGAATTAAAATCAAGAGTAATCGTAATTATACGTCATTCAATGAAACCGCCACTTATCTAGGTGAAGAGAGCCATACTATAAATAACGTAGATAGATGCTAGAAACTTTAAAAATAATACCCTATCCGATAGAGAGTAATTGGATAGGGTTATTTTGTTGGGTTTAATTAAAGCTATTGGAAAATTAAATAAATGATTAGAATGAAGGCACTATTTGTTAGTGGAAGAAATGTGGACGTTAGTCCACTTAATTGTGGCTGTATATACTTATAAAAATCTGCAGAAGCTAAATAAAAATCTAATAAAGAGGTTGAGAAGATTTGAATAAGAAAACAATTATAACGAATACAGCGATATTTATATTTATAATAACATTTGTTTTAGTATTTAAGTCTGTTTTTGGTGCAGAAAATAAAGTAATAGGAGTTACTACAATCATTGCAGTATTGATGCTTTTGGGAAGAGACTTTACAGGAGCACCTTTTAAAAGTACATTAAAATTTGTAGGAGTCAATTTATTGATAGGTATAGGAGCTGCTATTGCTGTTAGGAATATATGGTTAGCTATACCTATCAATTTTATAGTAGTCTTTCTATTTAGTTATATTTTTACATATAACTTAAGACAGCCACTCTATTTCCCGTTTTGTATGCAATATTTATTTTTATTAAGCACACCTGTACCCTTTAATAAATTAGGAATTAGACTTATAGCTTTAGTATGTGGCGCATTATTCATCATGTTAGTTCAACTCATTGTAAATAAAAATAAATTAGCTACCTCAGGAAATAAATTATTATTAGGTATATGTGAATCTATTCATAATAAAGTAAATAGTATAAAGGGAGAGTCCACAAAGTATGATTCAATTGAGGGTGTAAACCTATCTATAGATGCATTTAGAACAATTGTATATGATAAAAGAGAAAATGATTATTATCTCACTGAAGAGGCTAAGATTAAATTAAATATGTCTGTCGCTTTAGAAAATATAAATTTAATATTAAGTGATGAGAATATTAAATCTATAGATGTAAAAATTTTAGATGTATTAGATGAAATGATTGGTATAGCAAAAGCTACTTTAAACTTTAATCCTAAAAAACATGAAGCTATTCAAAAAGGAGCTTATGATAGAGGTGAACTTTTAAGTTATTGCCAAGAAAAAGGTGTCAATGACTTACTTAGCCTAAAACTATTACAAAGTATAACTTTTTTAGATGAAACGCTAGAGGGACTCAATAACCTTGATAAAAAACATAATAAAGTAGTTAATAAAATAAGTAATAAATCAGAAATAATTCCTAAAGAGTTCATGAAAGATCTTTTAAAAGGGACGCATTCACTTAAATATTGTTATGCTATGCGGTTGGCTATAGGTATGACTGTTGGTTATTTTATAATCGATTTATTTAACTTTCAAGAAGGTAGATGGATGCTACTTACCATACTATCTTTAACAACACCTCTATATGAAACAACTAAAAGCAGGATAGTACCAAGATTAGTATCTACTTTTATTGGTTCTTTAATAATAGTAGTGTTATTTAGTCTATTCAAAGACCAAAATAGTAGATTGATAATCGTCATGTTAGCGGGTTATTTACAAAGTTATGTCAATGAATATAAAGGTAAAGTGCTATTTTGTACGGTATCTGCTATAGGAACAGCAGCAGTAATAGGAAATGTTCAAGGATTTACAGCTCAAAGAATTGGAATGGTAATAGTAGGAGCTATAGTTGCTATAATAGTCAATAAATACTTATTCCCATATCGTTTAGAGGATTCAAATAATCAATTGAATAAGATATATAATATATCTATTCAAAAAATGTTTGAAGAAATAGATGAGTTGATAGCTGGAAATATTAGGCCAGAGGTTATTAATAATTTATTTTTTATAACATCTCTTGTTGAATCTAAATCTAGAATTAATAAACAAATTGAGAATAGTGAAAATTATGGTGAGCTAGTTCATGAAAGAAGAAGTTTAGTAAGTAATATTTATGAATTATATAGATGGATTCATAACTGCAGTATAAATCATAAAGAACAAGAAGAAATGATTAAGGATGTGGAGATACTTATACACTATCAAAATGAAGATATAACAAGTAAAATAGAAAGTATAGAAAATAGCATAAAAGAAAATGAAAACCTAGATACAAAAATAACTCTAAGTTCAATAATAACAATACTTAAAGGGTTAAAACGGTTAAATGAATTGAATAAATTAAGCTTATCTATATACTAAAGTAAACGTATTAATCCCAGTACACAGAAAGATGAAAAGTTAATTCAATTAAATTAAATACAAGGGGGAAGTAAAATATGAATACAAGAGAACTATTAAATGCTTTGAGTGTTGCTGAGAGGCTAAAAGATACGACGCGACATTGTTATACGTCAAAAGGGAGACATGAAAGTGTTGCTGAGCATAGTTGGATGATGACAATGATGGCTTTCTTTATGAAAAATGAGTTTCCAGAGGCAAATATGAATAAAGTTATGGAAATGTGTATTATTCATGATTTAGGGGAATGTTTTACAGGGGACATCCCTACTTTTCTTAAAACAGAGACTCACGAACAGACGGAAGAAACCCTTCTTTCAGATTGGGTGAACTCTTTACCAGAGAAAACAAAAAAAGAAATGACAGATTTATACAATGAAATGAAAGAGAGAAAAACGCTTGAGGCAAAGATCTATAAAGCAATTGATAGCTTGGAAGCTTTAATTCAACATAATTTATCAGATGTTTCTACATGGTCAGAAAATGAATTTGGATTAAACTTAACATATGCAGATGACAGGGTGGTATTTTCTGATTATCTAAAAGAATTACGAGAAGAAATCAGAAAGGATACAATCCAAAAGATAGAAAATAAGTAGATTATCTAGAAGGAGAAGTGAAAATAATCTATTAATGAAAAAGACAGAATTAATGTGAGAGAAAATAGAATAGTAACAAGGAGTGCTGAAAGCTAAAGTATAGCCAGCACTCCTTGTTTTTTATTTCACTCTATTGATAATATCCTATTTTACTAAGGCATACATATAAATAAGGCATTTCTAAAAATAAAAAGAGGCTACGGGAAAATGTAAGGAGTGAGTAGCATTGAAGAATTGTGGTGAAGAGATCGGTGACCCAAAGGACTCTATAACCAAAACAATTGAACGCATTCGTCAAGGTGAAAAGAAAAAGTTAAAAGCCATATGGTTAGAAACCTCTGAGTGCTTTGGCGAAATCATTAGTTTCCTCAACGCAGAGGACCCAGATATTGTGTACTGGTTAACGGAGATGGTAGATTGCACCTTTTATAATAGCATCATGGGTAATCAAGGGGAGGCAGCCATTCAGGATATTATAGGTACCATTGATTCAGGGGAGGAGTATCTCTTTATTGTAAGTGGTGCCATACCTTTGGCAGAGAATGGCAACTGTACAATCATAGGGAGTTACCAGGGAAAGAATCTCACGAGTATGGAGTTTACAAAGAAAATAGCTGAAAAAGCTAAGATGATTTTAGCAGTTGGAACATGTGCCAGTTTTGGGGGACCTACAGCAGCAAAACCCAATATTACTCAAGCTGTTAGCGTTCAGGAGTTCTTGAATAGGGCAGTCATTAATGCACCAGGATGTCCTGCCCATCCTATTTGGATACTAGGGATATTTGCCTACATTGTCAATTTTGGAATGCCAGACTTAGATGAAGAAGGACGGCCACTGGTTTTTTATAGTAAGAACATTCATAGGCATTGTCCAAGGCAGTCTTTCTTTTGTAGAGGAGAATTTGCCACTCGGTTTGGACAGGAGCAATGTCTATTTGCACTTGGTTGCAGAGGACCTGTTACGAACACACTGTGTCCTTTTACAAGGTGGAATGATTCAGATAACTGGCCTATTGGAGATAATACCACCTGTATTGGGTGCGCCAATAAAGGTTTCCCCGATGAGATGCAGCCTTTTGTAAAATATGGAGAGGATTAAAAGGAGAAGGGAGAGGGACAAAATGGCGGTTCAAACGATACAAATGGATCCTATAAGCCGTGTAAGCGGCCTGCTTTCTATTGGTGTGACCATTGAAAATGGACGCATTATAAATGCGAAAAGCAGTGGGATGCAGATTAGAGGATTTGAAAGTATGCTACAAGGGCGTTACCCATTAGATACAATTCGTCTAACAGCTAGAACC
>JAEZKI010000314.1 GCA_023415525.1 Bacillota bacterium
ACTTTGACCGTTATGGCAAGTATGAATGGGTAGGGGCCTATGAGTATTGGGCAAGAGTTTATAACCTGATGAATAAAGAAGGCATGAGCCAGAGAGTAGCTGAAGAAAAAGCTACAGCTGCTTTTATAGAGGAAGGACAGAAGTTTAGTCCTTATAACTGGCATAAATGGTTTGAAGTAAAAAATAATCAAGTGCCTAGCGATGTAGAAGAAGGCAAGATGATGTATGAATACAAACCATGGCAAGGAGCTACTAGCTTAACTGCTTTCAAAGAAGTGGATCCTAAAAATGTAGTGAATCCACCTGTTAAAGATGCAGCTAGTGAACTGAATAATAAAGATTTAGCCAATTATCTTCTTTTTGACAAGGAAGCTGTTATAACAAGCTGGTTTGAAAAAGGTTTATCTGGATGGCGCCTTGATGTAGCCAAGGAAGTTTCACCAGAGTTTTGGAAGGCTGTTAGACAAAAAGTAAAAGGAATGAATACACTGACAGGCAAGGAGCCTCTTTTATTAGGAGAGACATGGCAAGATGGTTCTCAATTCTTTACAGGGGATCAATTTGACTCTGTTATGAATTACAAGCTTCGTTTTGCTCTTGTAGAACTTTTCTTAGGAAAAGGAGATGCAGCAGCTGCAGATAATGACCTTAAAGTTTTAATGCAAAATTATCCTAAGGAAGCTCTCTATGCCCTAATGAATATGGTAGACTCTCATGATACAGCAAGAGCTATATACCTATTAGGCAATGGTAAGGGCGTAGATCAAGCCACTCTCTCTGATTTTGACTATGCATTAGGGAAAGAAAGACTTAAACTGGCCACAGCTTTCATTATGGGCTACCCAGGAGCACCTACCATCTTCTATGGTGATGAAGCAGGCGTTTACGGCAATGGAGATCCAGACAGTCGCAGAACTTATCCATGGGGCAAGGAGGATAAGGATTTAGTGAGCTATTATCAACAAGTGGCTAAAATCCGTAGAGATAACTTAAAAATCTTTGCTTATGGCGATGTATTTACCCTTAAGGCAGAAGGTGAACTTTATGTCTACGGACGTACTTATGAAGGTAAAGGCGCCATTGTTGCAGTCAATAGAGGTGATAAAACAGAAGTAGTAGTAAGTGTAAAGAACTTCAAAGATGGAGATACCTTTACTGATGCATTAGATCCTAACTACAGCGTAAGCGTAAAGAATGGTGAACTAAAACTCTCTCTAGAAAAGGGCACAGCTCGCATGCTCATCCAAGAAAAAAGATAAAGAAATGGGGATGAGGAGGGCCGCAGAGGGAAAGGCAACTCTTCCAGACTGCTTATCTCCGCTACGCTGAAAAGCGCGCCGCTACGAAGGCAGCTTCCAGGGTTACCTTTCCCTCTGCTAGGCTCCTTCCACCCCTATTCTTTATGCTAACGGGAGAGAAAGTAAAAAACATAAGATATAGAATTCAAATCGCTAAAAACCATAAGCTTATACGTTTTTAGCGATTTTTAGTTCTTGTTTTTCTACGGCCCCTCTTCAAGATACAGAATCAGTCTCATCAATAACCTAGCCAAAGGGGGTTCAGTTTTAGGGATATTTTAACCGTTTTTTAGGATTGAGAGAAAGGAACGAAAGTTTTAATATGTAATCAAGCAAGAACAATATAAATGAGGGGGAAAGAACATGAAAAAAAGGTTTGCTTTATTTATAGCAGGAGTTATGATGGCTACATCATTAGTAGGTTGTGGAGGAAAGCAAGAAGCACCAGCAGCAACCAAGACACCAGAAGCCAAACAAGAGACTGCAGCAACTGAAACAAAGAAAGAAGAGGCAGCACCAGCAGAAAGTACAGATCCAGAAACAAAAGAACTTGTTATTTACTGTCCACATCCATTGGAGTTCATTAATCCATTGGTGAGTGAGTTTGAGACACAAACAGGTATTTCAGTAGAAGTTGTAGCAGCAGGTACAGGAGAACTCTTAAAGAGGGTAGAGTCTGAACAAGGGAACCCACTTGGAGATATTTTCTGGGGTGGTTCACTTTCTACTATGGAGCCTAAGAAAGACCTTTTTGAAAATTATCAATCTGCCAATGAAGAATTTGTTTACGATACCATGAAAAATGTAGAAGGTCCACTTACTCGTTTTACTAATATTCCAAGTGTTATTATGGTCAATACAGACCTTATTGGAGATATTAAAGTAGAAGGTTATGAAGATTTACTTAACCCAGCATTAAAGGGTAAAAT
The DNA here is from genome assembly GCA_023415525.1 of Bacillota bacterium. Classification (GTDB taxonomy): domain Bacteria; phylum Bacillota; class Clostridia; order Lachnospirales; family Cellulosilyticaceae; genus Sporanaerobium. Next base: position 2,228 of record JAEZKI010000314.1, read on the forward strand.
TGCACATTGTGATCCTTCTAAATCATCCTCTTCTTATGAGCACCTCATCAATATGCTCTATGCAATGGGTAAAGGTGATCCAGAGCAAGGTTGGGAGTATGTAGAAAAACTTTGTGCTAACTTAGATGGTAAATTATTAAGTGGTTCATCAGCTGTTTATAAAGGTGTAGCAGATGGCGAATATACAGTAGGTCTTACCTTTGAAGAAGGTGGCGCAAAATATGTAGCAGATGGAGCACCTGTTAAATTGGTTTATATGAAAGAGGGCGTTATCTCTAAACCAGATGGTGTTTATATTATCAAAGATGCTAAAAATATGGGAAATGCTAAGAAATTCATCGATTTTGTAACAGGTAAAGATGCGCAAACTATTATTATTGAGCAACTCAATCGCCGTTCTGTAAGAACAGATGTACCTGCACCAAACGGCCTTGAGAAACTTGAAGATATCAACCTTATTTATGACGATCAAGATGTTGTAGTAGCTAAAAAACAAGAATGGCTTGATAAATTTAAAGATATTTTTACAAGTGCTCAATAGGTAAAAGAATAAGTTTCACCCTGTAGCCCACGATGGCCTTGCCCAAGTGGGCTCATTTTATAACTTTTTATAAGATTTAAATTTTGAGAAGTAAGAATAAAGGACATATTGGTAATTAAGAGGAGGGACTAAAATGAGTGTTTCAATTAGTGCAGAAGACGTAGTTAAAAAGTATGGTGAAACCACTGTTATACCTGATTTATCTATTCAAATTAAAAATGGAGAATTTTTTACTTTACTAGGGCCATCTGGCTGTGGGAAGACCACTTTACTTCGAATGATAGCAGGCTTTAACAGTATAGAAGGTGGAAATATTAAGTTTGGTGAAGAGGTTATTAATAATATACCTGCTCACAAACGAAATATAGGAATGGTTTTCCAAAATTATGCCATTTTTCCACACCTAACAGTTCGACAAAATGTGGAGTACGGTCTTAAATTGCGTAAGCTTAATAAACAAGAAATGAAAGAAAAAGTGGACGAGATTTTAAAGGTTGTTAAGATTGAAGAGTATCAAGACCGTTTGCCAGAAAGATTATCAGGAGGACAGCAACAACGTGTGGCACTAGCTCGAGCCATTGTCATTCATCCAAGTGTACTTTTAATGGATGAGCCCCTTTCTAATCTCGATGCCAAACTGAGAGTAGAGATGCGTGGCGCTATTAGAGATGTACAAAAAGAAGTAGGAATTACAACAGTTTATGTAACCCATGATCAAGAGGAAGCTTTGGCTATTTCAGATCGTATAGCTGTTATGAAGGACGGTATTATTCAGCAAATAGGTGCACCTCATAGGATTTATACTCGCCCAGCTAATACATTTGTAGCCACTTTCATTGGCCACTCCAATTTATTTAAAGGTGTTTTAACAACTACAGACGAGGGAAGTTTTATTACTTTCAGAAATGGTTATAAGATACAAATGAATAATTTAGTTGAACCCACCCGAGATAAAGACAATGTTATTATTGCTGTTCGACCAGAAGAATTCTCTATTTCTGAGAAAGAAGGCATTACAGCTCAGGTTAAAAATAAAACCTTTTTAGGCAAATATGTGACCTATGAATTAGAATTTGAAGAAGACATGATTGTACCTAATCAGCCTTCTATTGAATATTCACAAGATATTGGCCATGCCGAAAAAACTTATGAGGTTGGCGACAAAATTACATTATTACCTAATAAAGCAAAAATCAATGTATTTGTAGAAAGTGGTAGTCAGAGTTTAGTTAAGGATGTGAGAGCATATGAATAAAGCAAAATTCAGATGGGACTTCTGGAGTACGATAACGGTAGTGATTATGGCTATTTTTGGACTATTTCTAGTCTATCCGTTATTTTCCTTATTTATAAGTGGTTTTCAAGATCCGGAAACAGGAAGTTTTACACTTGCTAACTTCGCAAAGTTTTTCCAAAAGAAGTATTATTATCAATCTATGTTGAATAGCTTTAAAGTAACAATAAGCGTGACGATATTGGCAATCCTAATTGGCGCACCTATTGCTTATTTCATGACCTGTTATAAGATTAAAGGGAAAGGACTTATAGAAGTACTCGTTATTATTTCCATGCTTTCACCCCCTTTTATTGGTGCTTATTCTTGGATTTTATTAGGTGGTAGAAGTGGCGTTTTAACCAAGTTTTTCTCTAACCTGTTGGGTATTGAAATGCCATCCGTCTATGGATTTGGAGGCATCCTATTGGTTTTCACTTTAAAGCTCTATCCGTTTATTTATCTTTATGTATCAGGTGCCTTAAAGAAAATAGATGTTTCTTTAAGTGAAGCCGCAGAGAGTTTAGGGTGTAATTCAGTAAAAAAAGTAATTACCGTTATTATTCCACTGATTTTACCAACAGTTTTAGCAGGTGCACTTCTAGTATTTATGAATGCTTTAGCAGATTTTGGTACACCTATGCTTATTGGGGAAGGCTTTAGCGTTATGCCTGTTATTATTTATTCTGAGTTTATTAGTGAAGTAGGTGGTCAGGCCAATTTTGCAGCTGCTATGGCGGCTATTATGGTCCTTATTACAGCACTCTTATTTATAGCTCAGAAGTATGTTGTTAATAAAAAATCCTTTACGATGAGCTCCCTAAGACCCATCCAGCCTAAAGAGGCAAAAGGTATTAAAGGATTCTTGATGCATGCTTTTATCTATTTTGCAGTTTTCTTATCTATTATTCCACAGCTAACAGTTATATACACATCTTTTCTAAAAACAAAAGGCTCTATGTTTACTACAGGTTTTTCACTAAAGAGCTATCAAACAGTATTTAAAAATGCAGGTAAGGCTATTGTAAATAGCTATTTATATGGAATTATTGCCATTGTTATCATTATCTTATTAGGAATGTTTATTGCCTATATTTCTACGCGTAGAAAAAGTGTTTTAACAGGTATTATTGATTCCATTACTATGTTTCCTTATATTATTCCAGGCTCTGTACTAGGTATTACATTATTACTTGCTTTTAATAAACGACCTATACTTTTAAGTGGTACTTTTATCATTATTATTGTGGCCTTTGTTATTAGAAGGCTTCCTTATACGTTACGTTCTAGTGCAGCCATTTTATATCAGATTAGCCCAAGTATGGAGGAAGCTTCAATTAGTTTAGGCTATTCACCCGTTCGTACTTTCTTTAAGGTAACAGCTGTCATGATGTTACCAGGCGTTTTAGCTGGGGCTATATTAAGCTGGATTACAGTTATTAATGAATTAAGTGCTTCTATTATTCTATATACGGGTAACACCAGGACTATGTCTGTGGCTATTTATACAGAAGTCATTCGGGCTAGCTATGGTACAGCTGCTGCATTATCTACCATTTTAACTGTAACAACGGTCATTTCTCTTTTAATCTTTTTCAAACTTTCAGGAAATAAAGATATTAATCTATAGAAAAGGTGACAAAATACTGTATAATAGTTTATAATATAACAATTATTTTAAATTTAACAGTGAGGTGAGGGTATGAATCAACAGGGGCGCAAATACTTTAAAGAGGATATTCGGCGTGCTTTTGTGATTTATGCCCTCATTCCTATTAGTGGCATTACACTTATTACTTATATTGCAGTCTTTTTGATTTGGAACCGCACAGTTATTTCTCAGACAAAAGACAAAAATAGACGTATGCAATATACATTAGAAAAAATAGTGACGGATTTTATGACTAAAACAGAAGAGTTAGCGCTAGATGAAGAGTTTACAAATCGCCTAACAGATTCTAAACAGAAAAATATGGTTTATGAGAAGCTCTATAATTTTTGCAATAGAATTGAAGAAGAAGCAGATTTTTATATCTTTAATGAAGACTTTGAGATGTTAGTAGGAAGTACAAAAGACACACCTAGCTTTATTCCAAAGGATAGTCATATTTCTTGGGGAATTACAAAGAGACTCACTGATAATCCTAGAGAAACTGCACTAGAGTGTAATAAGATGTATAAGGATAATTTAAAACGAACAAGGCTCCTTATTGGTCATACTATTCTACAAGATGAAAAAGTAAAAGGATATATTATCTTTATTTTATATGGCGATGAGTTTATAAAGACATCTGGGAGCCCTACAACGCAAATCCTTGCAACCGATCAATATGATACATTGTTTCTAGCAACTGCGCCTGGATTTAGTGATACTCTAGATAAAATTAAGGCGGAGTTTAAACAAGAAGCCCATTATATTACCATAGATAATGATAAGTACTATAAGGAAAGTAGTGAGATTGTAGGAGGGAAATTAAGGATTTACACCTTTACCCCAGTAGGGCAATTTTTACGAGTCTTTATATGGGCAGGTTTGTTTTTTATACTGGTTATTATCACCTTAAGTATAAC